>DUMW01000057.1 GCA_012839765.1 Bacillota bacterium | reverse complement strand
GTAACTTAGTCTTACAGCGTTCTTCTTGAAGTCTTCATCATATTGCTGGCGAATTTTGGACATGATTATATTCTCCTCTCGTATAACTCTATCTTATCATCATGTCCGAAATTGTAACATGGACCCGCATCGATCCCGGCCACTTGAATCAGATCATCCATCACGGAGAAGATGTTGCCGCAGGAATGGAACAGGAACGGCTTGTCATGGGCATGGACCAGGTCGATCACCCGCTTGTACTGAGGAATGATGTGGGTCCGGATATCCTCCGGCGAAAGCAGGGTGGAAACCTTGAAGCCCAAGTCATCGCCGAAGCGGCAGACAGCATAAATGTCCCCGAATTCCCGCAAGAACCGGTCCCAGATCGCCACCATCACGTCCCCCACCCGCTGAAAGAGGTCCGCGTAGAGCTCGGGGTCATCAGCCTTGATGTAACACAGCTGCATATAGCCCACAAGATCCTGGACAATCTCAAAGACACCGTTCCCGGGCCCACCGACGGCTTTCATCCCCGGCGGCATCACCTCTCGCAGCTGCTCGAAGGCCACACTCTGGGTGTCAAAATACATCGGGGGAATCTCATCCCAGGGATAGCGTTCAAAGTCTTCCCGGGTCTGGATCACCCCTGCCGTCTCCGCCGCTAGGGCGCCGCTGCCGGGCATCACCGGGCCGATACAAATCTCAAAGCTCACCGTATCATAGCCCATCATCCGGAAGAACTCCGTGTAGTGTCGGAAGTACTCCGCTTTGTCTTTCGCATCGCCCCGGTACAGACTATCAAACTTCTTGTTCATAATCTGTTCCATGATCCCGGGGGCAATAATGTGATCTCGATCGGTCATATGATGCAGGAGGACTCACTAGGCCTTGGCGAGTATTGGTCTTAACCCCCTATGTACGTCAACGCTAGAGAAAGGATACAGATTGGATAGACTCTAAGGAGCCGACCGTAGCAATAGGGCATGCCCAGTAGATGAGCACACGCTTATGGCCTTACCGGCAAGCTTGTTCAATGCATCGTTAGGTTCCCTATCGCCCACATTGGCGACAGCCTGTAGGGTCTAAAGATCCTCCACCGCAGATCGAAGTCCTGGTTAGGCGCAGCCCATTTCCTGGCAGGACAATGGTCCTTGAAGTCTTGGGCAACAGGCCCCCTTCAAGACGAAAGAAAGCCGCCGTCCACCGGGATCATCGCCCCCTGGACGTAGCTTGCCAGATCCGAAGCCAAGAACAACGCCACGCGAGCCACCTCGTCCGGGTGCCCCCAACGGTTTAAGGCCAGCCGCGTTTGAAAATCATAGCCCGCTTTGAACAGGTCCAGCCGCAGCTTTTGCACGGCGAGCCTCGCTAGTCTAGTCGTCCCCGGAGTCTTGACCGCACCGGGGACAATGCAATTCACCCGGTAGCCTACCCTGCCGTAGTCCCGGGCCAAAGCTCGCGTCAAAGCCAGCACACCGGCCTTGCTCACGCTGTAGATGAGCAGATCCTCCTTGAACGGCAGCACCGCCTCAACGGAGGAAACGTTGATAATCACCCCACCACGCTTTTTTCTACGGCCGATGAACCCTTGGCACATCCACAACATCGATTCCAGATTTATCGCGAAGACTTCCCTAAGGAACGCTTCATCGATGTCAAGAAGGTCTTTGGCTGGGTAGATGCCAGCGTTGTTGATCAACACATGGGGTAGCTCCTGCTCAGACAAGTCCGCCCAAAAAGAAATGATCTCCTCGCGGCTACGCAAGTCGATGGGATACAGAGCGGCATGGGGTATTAAGTTCTCCTTGAGAGCAACAAGACCAGCCTGGTCAATGTCCAGAAGCATAACCTCAGCTTGGGCATCGGCAAAACGGAGGGCCATCGCCTTGCCGATCCCGGAGGAGGCACCAGTAATTACGATCCTTTTCCCTTTCATCTGCAGGAATTGCGACGTCGGTATCATCTCATCCACCCCACTTGATTATGAAAATAGATAAAATAGAATGATAGCTTTATGCTTCTGGGGTGATGATCTGTCCCACGGAGAGCTGGTGGGCAAAGAGCGAAAACCTCCTGCAGACTTAAGGAACCTAGATATATAATACCAGTATTTTGGTCTGCCGGCAACGAAAAACGCGGTGGGTGGCCGCGTTCTCTCGCCCTATTGCCAGCGAAAGGCTCACGACTACTGGTTAACCTGATCGGTTAGACGGGCACTAGGATCACCGGGAGTACGACTTGTACCGGTTTTCCCGCCGAGTTGGACGCCGCTGACCCGATGGCCGTGACACCCACGGCGTCCAGCCGGGTACCCATTCTGCCTCAGGCGCAACCCTTCACAAGGTCCGCAAGGTTCATGGTCGCCAAGGTCAAGTATTCATAGGGAGTCGCCTCCCCGCGCTCATAGAGACACAGGACCGTGCCGTCGCTCAAGACACACAGATCGGAATAGGCCGAGGGTCCTTCGTTCAGCAATACACCGTGATGCCAGGTCCTACACTCATCATCGCTTAGCTTGATCGTCATCTGTTTCCGCTCAGTGCTCGCCGGGTTCGAAAACAGCACGTAGGACTTCCCGGATACTTCCGCCGCAATGGCACTGCCCTGACAGCGGGGTTCAACTAAGGCTTCGTCCCAAGCCAATTCTGTAAAGGTGAGCCCTCCATCATAGCTATGGGCATAGCCCCGGCGGTAGGTTTCCACATGGCTTCCACGACAGTTGATATAGAGAGATTCTTTCAGCTCAACGACGACACTCTCATTGACACAAGGCCCAAGGATCCCGCCAATGTGCCAGGTCAGACCGTGATCGTCGCTGTAGATCACATGGGAATAGAAGGGATATTCCGTGGAGGCTTTCTCCGTCAGCACCACATGATCACAGGGAACGACAAGCCGTCCGCTTGCCAGCTGCACCCCATGACAGGGTCCGGTGGCATACCAAGTCCACTCCGGTCGCTTCACGGAGCTTGTGATCTCCACCGGTTCCGACCAGGTAGCGCCATCGTCATCACTCTTGGTCAACCAGACGGTCCGGGGCGCCTTGCCCTCGATAATGACTTTCTCGGGTCCGTCAATGTTGTTTCGGCAGAACAGTAAAAGGATCGTTCCCGTGTCCCGATCCACCACCGGTGCCGGATTGCCCGCTGTGTGGCCGCCACCAGCCACCACCACCTGGGTAGCCTCCCAGGTCCTACCGCCGTCAAAACTGCGTTTGAGTAGGATATCGATGTCCCCAGTATCCGCCGGACTATGTTTGCGTCCTTCACAGAAAGCAAGGACGGTCCCTTGGCCGGTCACCGCCAAGGCAGGAATCCGATAGGTATGATAGCCCTCTGCACCACTGACAAACAGGTTCCTTTGTACGACCATCGATCTCTTACCTCCCCTGGTACCGCCCCAGTCAGGCGATCATTCATTGGAGCTTTTCTTCAGTTCTGTCGGGCCGTATTGAGGGTTATAGGGTTCATAGCCGAAGGGTGCCGTTACATGGGGCTGGCAGACCCCTTCCCGGGCCAAGTACTCTTTCAAAGTGCGGAACCAGACCCCGCCTCTATAGATGCCCATCAGATCTATGATCTCTTTCTGGATACTATATCCTCTAGTCACATCCCCGGCCTGGGCGGCCCGCCACAATTCGACACACTGCCGAGCAGCGATATTTGCAATACCCGGGATCACTCCATCGGCACCAGAGAGGGCGCTCGCCATCATCAGCTCTTCACAGCCCTGCAACAGACTTGCCTGAAACTCTCCCGCCTCTTTGGCAAACAGAAGCTTCTGAAAATGGATGAAACGCCCAGCGGAATCTTTCACCGCGCAAATATTGGGATGTTGGGAAAGATCGATAAGTAGCTCTGGCTCCAGGTACACATGGCTGTTAGAGGGGATGTTGTACACCAGTACGGGAAACGGGCTGTAATCGGCGATCTCGGTGAAGAAGCCGCCAAGCCCCAACGATGAATAGTTGAAATAGGCTGGTGCTGTAATCACGATGCCACTAAGGGCATACTTGCTCAGCCGAGCGATCTTCTCTTTGACCTTCCCCGTGCCGTTCTCACTGATCCCCACATAGAGCGGTAGTTCAGAACAGGCAAGACTCTCGGTAACGAGGGGATAGTACACCTCATCCGTCAAGTTTGCCCCTTCCCCAGTGGAGCCGGCCAAGAACAAGCCGTCTACGCCAGCTTCCGTCATCCGTCCGATAAGACGCTTCAAGGAAACCCGATCTAGCCTTCCTTCCTGGTCCAGGGGGGTAATAAGTGGTGGGATAACTCCTGTTATTTTCATGCAAGACCAGTCCTCCAATTCCGACAAATCAAAAAACGTAATACGTATTACGTTGTTCGCCGTCGTGTCCGGGATTTCCTCTTTTCCATCAGCAAATTGTTGTGCCAACCGCATGGTATCATCGCCACACTCCCATGGTAACGTCAGGGAGATCCCTTCGTAATCAACGGACGAAGGGCGGCGGACAAAACAGCCCAAGCCTCTCACAAACGAGTATCCAAGCCCGGGATCATCCCGAGGGCAAGGGTGCTGTCCGCCGCCCCTCTCCGTTGTTTCATTGACAGATCGCTTCTGCGCCGCTAGCCCTGTCTTTTCTTTTGCCAGGCCGCCTTGGCCTGGGCCATCTCTTCGTTAATCGGCACTGGCCTGCCGGGACACTGGTTTTGTTCATCGTACAACCAAGTCCCCTGGTTGTCCCGCAGAACCGGCGCCCGTTTGGCGACAGGAGGCGGTACCACAACACCCGTTGGTTCTTTGGCGTACCAGTAAGCCACCGAGGACATCTCATTGGCCAGATGGTTGCCATGGCCGTGCTCGATGGTCACCTTGATCTCCCGCTGGAAACGCACGGGGTTTTCTAGGTGAAAGACATAGCTGGTCTGATACCCGTTCGTATCGTGCATGTAAATCGAAGAGCCATTCCGCAAAAAGGCGTTGCGTTGCATACCCCAAGCATGGTTGAAATAGTCCTCACTGCCAGTCCCGTGCAGATCCGGCGGCCACTTGTAACCATCGACCCAGATCATGTCGTCGCCCTCGCCCCACCAGGTCCCCTGGAAGTTGGTTACCGATAGGTTACACCCGATATAGTGGCCGGTGCCTTTCGTTTCAAGGATGACGTAGTTGTTCTCCCAGGCAAGCCTTTCCTTATTGACGATATTTGTCTCCGGGGTATTGACGGTAATCTCATGCCCCCAGCCTCCGAAGGGATTGGTGCGGCGAAACTCCGCATGGAAATAGCCCAGATCCGCCGGTAGCTCGTCATAGGTCTCGTAATCGATATAGAAGTACTGGCGGTGTTCCTCTCCGCTTTCATTCACCAGTTCCACCACCGCCCGTTCCCGAAAGGGCATCGGCACATAGCAGTTCAGGGCGCATCCCCGATTAAACTGGTTGTTGTGCGGCGTGGAAGCGGTGAACAACGCCGACTGAAAGGAATTCACAATCCCGTGCCCTAGACAGAAGAAGTCCCCAAGGGGCACGAGGACACTGGGTGCCTCAGCAGAGTCCCAGGTAATCTTCAGCAGACATTCCCGGTAGTGCATCGGTTGGGTCATCCAAATATGGGTAATTAGCCCCGGCCCTTTAATATCTGCCAGGACTCTCGACTGGCCGGGCGGTATCAGCCAGCAGTCCCTGTTCCGTCCTTCGGTATCCCAGGACGCAAACCGGCCGGTTCTCCCGTTTGTAATTCTTGCCAAGCGGTTCATCTCCATCTCTTCCCTTTTCCCTGGTTTCTTTCGCCGTCCCTAAGGCCAACTGATTCTTAGACTGCCGGCTCCTCACTCCCCCCACCGCTTCCTAGGAACTTCCAGTACGCTACATCACGCCTCGTACATATCCTGCCTCTATAGACGCATTATACCATTTTCCGGAGAACCGTCGTTAAACCTCCCTGCAACAGGGACTTTGTCAGGTTCCTGATCCCCCTCCCCATGGCCGTAAACCCTTCTTGCTACCGTCCGATAATCTCAAAACAAGTTCCAGACCCCATCCTGCTTCGCCCTCCTTACATGGGCTTAGCGCCCCGGCATCGGCTGCGCGACCACACCCTCCGGATCTGGCTCTGCACCGCCGGAACCACATACTGTTTCCCTTATCCCACGGGGTGGCCCCACGTCGGTAGGCGCCGAGCAAGCCTTAGTCCTTTGGAGGTCGGAGCCGGTCCCGAACGCTCAGTTCCCAGGGAATTGGACTAAGACAGGTTGAAGGACGCACGCTGCGGCAGGATTCACATCCCGAAATCCCAGCAAGAGACAACAAGAACACCATGGACAAGGCGCGTCCCGTCACGCATCCATCCCAACAGTGGTTATTGTCACGACCAATCTCCAGCCTTCAAGTCTCAGCGACGGGGGATTCTTGCCTACGGTCATGGACCGGCAAGGATCTCTGCCACTGCCTCCGGTGGATACAAGGCGGCAACCGCCGGGTCCAGAAACCGTTCCCCGCCCTTAAGAAAGCTGGAAATTGAACGCAAGGAACGCATAATATCTTCATCCACCGAGTAACTAGTAGTGCGGGGAAGGTTTCTTAAGAGGCCCGGATCGCCCAACTGACGCAGAAGCGGGGAATTGGGCTGAAAGACGTTAAAGGTGGCGATCCCACTGCATCCTGCTTCCCAGGCCTGCAGCGCCTCCTCCCGCCAGACTTCAAGATACCCGCCTAAGCGACTGGTGCTCAAAGAAGCGTAAACTGGTACATCGTAGCGCCGTCCTAGGTCCACACTGTTCTCCCAGGGTTCGAGGCGAAAGATGCCCGCGGCAATAATGATATCCACCAGATCCTGTTCCAGCCACTCCACCACATCCAGACCGATCTCTTTGGCATATCCGACGGAATCCGGGACCCGTACCACCACTAGGAAGGGTCGTCCCCGCTCCTTGGCGATCTCCTCGGTGAGATCGCGGATCCGTCTTAGAAGGTCGGTCATCAGCCCCCTTTGTTCATCGGTGACCGGCTCGCCAAACATCTGCGGGCGGAAAAACACCGGGTGCCGGAAGAAATCAAGTTCTATGCCGTCGAGATCGTAGCGGGTGCAAACATCGGCGATGATACTATAGACCTTGTTTCGCACCTCCTCATGCTCGTAATTGAGTGCGGTATAGGTCCAGGAAGGCCCAGCCTGCCAGCCGTAGGGGAATTGGGTGCGCACCGGGGCCATGAGCAGATGGCGGTGTTCCCTCTTCCACTGGGACAATTGCCAGTCTTCCCGCTTGGCCTGGTTGTCGTGGGTATCGTTCATCCGCATCGACCACCAGATCTCCTTGCCATGGACACGCGCGTAATCGATCATTAATTGAAGAGGATCAAAGCCCTGTTCCTTCAGGAGGAGAGCCCAAGACACCGCCTCCGGCGGTGTGCTCCCGGTGGAGTAATGCAGCTCAGTCTCGTCACTATGATGGGTGTAAAGGTTAAAGATGCCGGTACAGTAGGAGATCGTGTCCACCTGGGTGTACTCAAGGCCCAGGGTCCGCCGTTGCAAGAAGCTGATCGGGGTCACCGGCAGGGAGGGATTATCGTTGCCGTCGTTATTGTAGATGATCCGTCGGGTGCGCTGGGCCGCTGCCTTCCGATCGGTGTAAGCAGAAAGAGGCGACTGGACCTTTGGATCCCGATAGGTATAGTAGACCTCAGCGGCCTCCTGTTCCACCTGCAAGTTGGTATTCGTAAGATCGGGAATGACCGTCAACCTGACGATCGCTGTGGTTGGCGCTGCGAATTCGGGGAGCTCGAAAACGAAATCCACCCACTGCTCATCGGCGGACAAGTGGCCGATCTCCTTCGTAAACACCTCTCTCCCCGGTTCGAGCAAGACCCAGTCCCCCCGGAAACACCAAGCGGAAGCTTGCACTCGTAATGAGAACACCTGGGAGCCACTAGGCGAATCACTGCAAAGAGCAACGGTTCCAAGGACTCTCCCGTCTTCAAGGTCCGCCTGGATTACTCTTAGTGTCGCTTTGCCTTCGATGACCTGTAGTTTTTGCTCCTGCAAACTCCATACACTCCCTTGATTGGTGGTGTAGGGGTCCATGTTACAATTTCGGACATGATGATAAGATAGAGTTATACGAGAGGAGAATATAATCATGTCCAAAATTCGCCAGCAATATGATGAAGACTTCAAGAAGAACGCTGTAAGACTAAGTT
>DUMW01000056.1 GCA_012839765.1 Bacillota bacterium | reverse complement strand
GTTTCTATACCTCGTCAAAAACAGCAAGTCTCCTTCGATGTCTTTTGCAGGGATTTGGTCCTGGCTGGAAAAGGAGTTCCCTCCCCGAAGGAGAAATTCCATGGTGAAAGGAGTGGATCCGGTGGAAATGCGACTTGAACCCTATGCACAGATTAAGGACGCCACCGTCAAGGCCAGTTCCCAGCTGGATGTGTACGCCATCACCCGGCTCCAAGATGCCACCAGCCTCCGCATCAACGTGGTGGACGGCCGGTTAGACAGCATCCAGCGGGGGAGCATCCGGGGTACCGGGGTACAGGTCTTTACCAAGGAAGGACGCAGTGGTTTCGCCGCGGTGGACCGCATCGCCGGGGAAGAAATCCTAGGCTTAGTGGAACAGGCAGCCCGCCTGGCCAAGGATTCTCCGGAAGAGCATATCGACACCAACACCGAGGTGTTCAACCTTCCCAAGACCGAAGGGAAACGCCCCGCGAACATCACCTACGATCCCAACACCCTAGATCTGGACCCTTTGGAACAGGCCCTCATTGAGATTAACAGGGAGGCCCGGGAGTTGGGACCAGGGCTTTCGGTCATGACCGGCCTGTACATCAGCTACGAGGAATGGCGGATCTTCCGTTCCGACGGCACCGATGTACATTTTGCCTTTCCCCGCTGTGTGATCCGAAACGGCATCTCCGCCCGCAGCGCCGGACGGGCCTCCAGCACCATGGCGAACATTAGCGGTGTGGATCCCAGGGAACTCATCAAACCTGAAAGCAGGGAACTGCTCCGGAAACGTTCCAAGAAAGCCGCCGAGATTGCCCTGAACCTAACCAAGGCGGAACCGGTAAAAGCAGGTAACTATAAACTAGTCCTCGACTATGTGCTGGCTATGATCCTGGCCCACGAGGCCTTCGGCCATGCCGCGGAGGTGGACCGGGCCGAAACCACCATTCTGGCCCGCAATGGTCGGTTCCGTACCGGTGAAATGGTAGCCTCACCGCTGGTTTCCATCATCGATGGACCACTGCCGGGGGACCACGGAGACCAACCCTTTAGCGCCAATGGCGTCCCCAGGGAGACGGTAACCATTGTGGAAAACGGAGTCCTTAAGGATGGTCTCGCCGATGTTTTCTCCGCCCGTAAGGCGGGGGTACGAAACACCGGTGCCGCCCGGGCCGAAACCTACGCCCATCTGCCCGTGCCCCGGATGTCCAACATCCGGCTCATGGTAAGTAATGCGGTGCCCATCGATCGGGACTTTGAAGACATCACACCGGCGGATCTGCGGCCCATGCTGGAAAAGGCAGGTCTGCTAGAGAAAGACGAAGAGATCCTATATCTCTCCGGTGCTTTAGGTGGGCAGGTAAACCCCGCCACCGGTGACTTCGTCTTTTCTTGCTCCGGCGTCTACGAACTGAAGGATGAAGCGATCCCCCGCCAGGCCACCAGCTTCAGCGGCCAGATCCTTTCGGCCCTCCGGGCGATCTCCGGTGGTTTGGGGGGAGTGGCCGTCGATGCCACGGGAACCTGCGGGAAGCGCAGCCAGTCGGTACCCTGCGGCGGCGGCTCGAACCTGTTCATCGTGCTGGAGAAGGATAAGAGTATCACCATTGGAGGTGGGCGATGATGACCCGTCTAGATCTTGACCGTTTCTGCACAAAACTGGACAATGCTCTCCAAGGGCAGATGTCCTCCCAGGTACCGGCGGAACTGCGCATCACCGGCTGGCACTATTCCGTCACCGAACAGGAGGTAACCTCCATCGGTCTGAACGAGAATCGCCTGGGCGGACCCTACGCAGCCCCCTCCAGTCAACGGAAACTAACGGGACATCTACACCTGATCTGGTCTGACGGAAGCCACACCTACACCAATTTTGACCGCGGCATTCTCGAAGGGGACTTCCAACACTGGGTAAAGGTATGGAAACACATTGCCTATACCGATCCCGACGAACCGGACATCCTTCCTCCACAGGAGTACCCGGAAGTGAAGGTCTACGATCCGGATATCGCTAACCTCCCGGTCCAGGCCCACTTTGCGCTCATTGCCCAAGCCCGCAGGGAACTACAGGGCTACGGGATTGAAAACCTAGACGGGCAGTCCCAAAGCAGCGTCGGACAACGGATGATCCGAAACAGTGCGGGGCTTAACGTTTCGTTCCACGTAACCAACCGGTCCTTCGGCTTTTATGCCGACAACATCTATGGGAAATACTTCGGTAAACATCGTCTCCCCACCGAAGCCGAGGTCCAGCATCTGTTAACAACCGTGGGCCAGACCACCGCCCAGTTAAAACAGCCCACCACCGTACCCATCACTTCGGGGAAGATGCCCATTATCCTCATGCCCGATGTGACCGGTATGTTTCTGCAGCAGTACATCGGCCACAACCTGGAGGGAAGTCGGGTAGTGGAGGGCCACAGCGCCTTTACCCTGGAAGCCTTCCGGGCCAAGGAACAGGTTTTCTCGCCCCGTCTTTCGGTCTTTATTGAGCCTTTGCGGGATTACGAATACGGTACTGCCCCCTGCACAAACGAGGGGATCCCTTCTAAACGGCTGGCGGTAATCAAGGAGGGACGGCTGCAAACCCCCTTGCTGAACCGGAAGTATGCGAAGAAGGCCAATCTGGAGCCAACCCCCGCGGGTCCTTTGCTAATCCCCCGGGAAGGTTCCCTGTCCCAGTTGATCGGGGAAATCGATCGGGGACTTCTAATCCTCAGTGTCTTGGGTCTGCACTCCCAAAACACCACCGCCGGCACCTACTCGGTCACCGCCGACCAAGCATTGGTGATCGAGCAAGGCAGGCCAAGGGGGAAGGTCAAGGCATCCATCGCCGGTAATCTCTTTGCGCAGCTTAATTCCACAGACTTCGACTACGGCTTCGACGACTACGCGGATTATCCCGGTCTGCGGTTGCTGGCCGATGTTACCATTGAAGATTGATCCCCAGGGGCTAAGGCCCCTGGGCCCGTACAGGTCACCCTAAGGACAAGCGGTGAATAATCCCAACAAAACCCGAAAACATGACAGGGGATCCAAGAAAATGAGCAAACAGCTTTCATCACCAAACAGAGTTGTAACTCTGACCTATCTTTCTTTCGCCGTCCTCATCGTGGTTTGGATCGGAGCGTGGCTAGGCAAAGTCGCCTTGGAACAAAAACTAGACTACCTGGCCACCGCCACCGGCAGCTTCCTCTACTGGACAACGGCCAAGGTGATTATCTGGATTTTACCCGCCCTTTGGCTAATGAAAACAGCCGACCGCAGGGTAGGGGAGGTCTTTAATCTTTCCCAATGGAAAAGGTGGCTCCTTTGGGGAGGGGGCATCGGCTTGCTCATCGCCCTAACCGCCATCATCCCCAATTACCTGCAAGGAAAAAGACTGTTGCCGACCCAGTTCAGTTTCCC
>DUMW01000055.1 GCA_012839765.1 Bacillota bacterium | reverse complement strand
TCCGTGGTTTACCTTCACCACGGGACTCATACGGAACGCTACTTGCCAACGAATACCTCTCCTGAGATTTTGAAGTTGCTTAGATTGGCAGGATATGATGAGAGGATATACCTCGCAAGAACCTAACAAAAAAATTCAACGGCTTCTGCGTGCAAGGGTGCGAAATACCGGATGAAAGCAACGATACTGGTTTGCTCTATTGTGATGATGCTTACAGTGGTGGCCTCAGCCCAACGGTTACCCGCCAGTGTCCTGGAAAAGGCGAAGCTGGAGTACCCAAGCTGGATGGAGGGGACCTTGGAATTCACCAAGGAGGCTGGCTTTAGGGGCGCGGGAGAGGGGATGTTAATCAGTCTTCAACGGATCGCGGAAGGATCACCCTTCTGGGCTGATATTCGCATCACATTTGATGAGGTCCAGGATTGGTCCGCCTATGGTGCCCTCAGCTTTTACATTAAATACCCCGTACCCGAGGACATGCTGTTTACCATGCCGGAAGTGGCCTTTGTGGAAAGCGGCGGAGCTACCTACATCAGCAAGGGTACCGGCGGTATGTCTGCCCTGACGATCGAGTATGTGGATGATGACTGGTTTGTGGCCCGGGCCAGCTTTACGGGGGTTTATCGACCCGGTTGGAGTGCCCCCGACGATAATGACCAGTTGGATTTGGATCAGATCAAGGCCGTGCTGATCTATCCTTGTGTAATGTATAGTGCCGTGGAGCGACTGGTCGCCTACGTAGATTATGTCCAACTGGTTCCGTAAACGGGCGGGTGAGGGCTGGGGAAACCCAGCCCTCACCACTGGACTCCGAGTCTTCCGGTTTCGATCCTATCCTAGGAAACCGGGGGCTCGACAACTATCAGCAAATACCAGAATCGCGAGGAGATGACAATGTGCGCAGGGAACACATCCTTCCGGTTAAGCAGATAACTTCTGGCCCCAAACACCACTTTTTTGGCTACTACGACAAGCGGCAGTGGGACCCAACCAACCGGTATATCCTCACCTACGAAGTGGATTTTGCCGACAGATCCCCCCAAGCCAACGATGTGTTAGGCATCGGAATTATAGATACCATGGATGATTACAGCCTAAGACTGGTGGCGGCTAGCCGGGCCTGGTGCTGGCAGCAGGGATGTATGTTGCAGTGGGTTCCGGGTAGTCCCCACAAGATACTGTACAACGACAGGGTTGGAGACCGGTTCGTGGCGAAGATCCTGGATGTAGATTCCGGAGTCACCCGGGTGTTGCCCCGACCGGTATACACCATCAGTGACAATGCCCAGTGGGCTTTGAGTGTGAATTTTTCCAGGCTGGCGGTAACCAGACCCGGGTACGGCTACAATGGACTGCGGGATCACTGGCAGGAAGACCCTGCCCCGGAAGACGACGGCATATATCTTATGGATGTCTCCACTGGTGACCATAGGTTGATTTTGTCTGTTGCCGAGCTGGCCAATTATGCACCGCTGGAAAGCATGATCGGTGCTAAACACTGGTTCAATCACCTGTTGTTTAACCCTAAGGGGGAGCGCTTTATTTTCTTGCACCGTTGGGCTCAACCCGGGGGGCGGTTCCAGACCCGCTTGTGTACCGCGGATCTTTCCGGCAAAGATCTGTTCGTGTCCCGATTAGACCAAGGTTCCCACTTTATTTGGTTCGATGATCACCGGGTTCTCATCTGGGGTTACACCCCCGAAGAAGGACATGGTTACTACCTGGTGGAAGACAGAATCGACCAGTTGACACTAGTTGGACGGGGTGTCCTCACCCGAGATGGACACTGTACTGTCTCCCTGGGGAAGGACTGGATCCTGACCGACGAATATCCCGATGCCAATTCGGAGCGTCCTTTAATCCTCTATCGCTTGTACGATGGGGTCAGGATCGATATCGGGCGCTTCTTTTCTCCTAAGGCTCCTACAGAGGAGTTGCGGTGTGATTTGCATCCCCGCTGGAGTAACGACGGCAAGCAGCTGTGCATTGATTCGATGCACCTGGGCAGTCGCCAGATGTTTGTTATTGATGTAAGCGAAATCACAGGTTAAGAGTTGGTTCGAAAACCGGTGGCCACACGTCGCTAGCAAAGACATAGGCTAAGGCCGAGCTGAAGAGGGGAGATTTCTATGCGTCTTGCCGAGATCCGGATCAGGGATCCCTTTATCTTACCGATTCCCGAAGAAAGAAAATACTACATGTATGGTACCACCAGTTTTGGTGACCCCGGTTGCCCGTGGGGGTTTGACGCATGGGTAAGTACCGATTTGGAAGAGTGGTCCGGGCCGATTCCTGTCTTTCGGTCACCACAGGGTTTCTGGGCGGATCGCCAGTTTTGGGCCCCGGAGGTATATAGGTACCAGGGTCGGTATTACATGTTTGCCACTTTCAATTCCCTAAAACGCAACCGGGGCACCCAGGTATTGGTGGCAGACGATCCTTGGGGACCTTTCCTTCCCCATAGCGATGGTCCTGTTACTCCGGCGGATTTCGTTGCTTTGGACGGGACGTTATTTATCGATGAGGTACCCTGGATGGTATTTTGTCGGGAATGGATCCAGGTCCATGATGGGGAGATCTGGGCTATGCCCTTGACTAGGGATTTGAAGGCCGCTGCGGGAGAGCCCCAGTTGTTGTTTTCTGCTTCCAGTGCCCCTTGGTCCCGGGTGAAAGAGGATCAACAGAACTTCGTCACCGATGGTCCTTTCCTGCTCAGAACCGAAGGGAAAGCACTCCTCATGCTTTGGTCCAGTTGTACCCCCGAGGGCTATGCTCTGGGTGTTGCGGTATCGGAAAGCGGCAGTGTATTAGGTCCCTGGTTCCATGTTCCCGAACCTCTGTATAACGCAAATGGAGGACATGGCATGGTCTTTTCCACCTTTGAGGGGGAGCTCCTGCTTTCCCTCCATAGTCCAAACAATAAACCATACGAACGGGCTCATTTCCTACCGGTGGCGATCGAAGGGGAAACCATCCGGTTACGGTAAGGGGTCCGGACGTCCTTGACGGTTCTCCTTGGGGAGTGCTACAGTGGTGATAAGGTGGGCAACTAGCCTTGCCACGGTGGGGAGTGTTCGCATGTTAATAGCAGAACCCCATCTGTATCCGGCGTATTCAGTACAAACGGAAGAAGGGGGAGGAGCATCGCCACGATTTCTTCCAGCTATGCTATGTGCTGCGCGGACGGGCGAAGGTGTTGGTGAATGGAAGTCTACATATGCTCTATCCTCAGCAGGTGCATATATACAGCCCCTCCCAAACCCATGACATCTGGCCCGAGGATGGCTATGATCTGCAAACGCTGGATCTGCGTTTTACCTTATCCCATAGTGAGTTGGAGATCTGTGAGCTGTTACCCTCCTTTATCACCACTGGTACCGATGTGATCTTGGATTACCTGTTACGAATAGAAGAAGAAGGGGCAAAGCGAAGAAGCCCTTTTTGGCAGGATATGGCCCGGGCCTTCTTAACCCAGATGATTGTGGTCATTACCCGGGAATGTAGTCCTGCCAGTGTAAGACACGAATCCATTCTCTCCCAAGCGGTTGAGTTAATCGAGGCCAGCTTGCCCAAGGGGATTAGTGTGGCCCGTTTGGCGGAGAAACTGAATATGGACCAGACCTATTTTTCAATTCTTTTCAAGTCCCACTTTGGAAAGTCCCCCCAGGCATACATTATTGAGGCAAAGATGGAACAGGTTAAACACATGCTATTGATTGGGCGGAACTTGTCGATCAAAGAGGTGGCCCAGTATTTTGGTTGGCGGGATATCCGGCACTTTCGCACGTTGTTCAAACGCTACGTGGGTCAGACCCCATCGGAGTTTATCAACCAAAACCGGGCTTGGTACGACAATAACTTGTCCACAGAAAGTGCCGTATCTTTTAAGGATTCATACATGCTCACCTGGGAGTTCCCCTCGGGCAAAAGGACCCAAAGCCGATAAAGAGCGTCCCAGTGATGGTCTTTCTTTAGGTCGTTGGGCCGGGAAGGACCCTGAATCGCTACCCCAGATTAGGCCCGACAATTGCCCCCCTGCGCCGTACGTCCCGTACTTAAAATACGTGTCGAGAATACCTCAGACTCTAGTTTACCCCGTTTGTGAAGGCGTCGGGAGAACCCTGCCCATGTCCCTGGTTAAGGAGCATTTAAGTCCTTGTCTATGGGCTATCCGTGGGCGGAGCTCAATCGATTGTCCTTGGGAACAGCGACGCTATCTTGCCAGCGTTGTCCGCTGCCTATGAAACGAAAGCGCATAACCCCTCTTGGTGTAAGATCGGGATAAATATCTACAGCGACCGATTATCCAGCTTGAAGGCCGGCTATGCTCCCTTTTCCTCGACTTTTGTCTTGCTTGCTCCGTCATAGGCAGGAAAACGCAGGAAGAAGCCTTGACTTGGGCAATAACGGCGGCTATAATAGCTATTGTGTGTTAAGATTAGTATAGTGGTGTTTTTCCTGATCAGGTCCAACGATGATCAATCGCTACCGCCACTTCTTTGGAGGTTTCCCTCGGGCCGACAGGTCATGTAGGTAGCGAGGTTTCTCCTTCCTGTTAAATATCAAATATTGCACGAGTTCCATTTAGATATTTCATGTCTAGGGTATCAATGTACAAGCGAGGTGAGCCCGTCTCCGCGATGTAGGATTATATGACTTAGTAGAAAGGATGAAGATAGTTAGTTGAATATCGTAACCAGTAAGTTTAGAGAGGTATTACTTTCCGTGGCGCCGGTGGTGGGGTTTGTGCTTTTCCTCCATCTTACCCTGACACCACTGGAACCGGTGCTTTTGGGCAGGTTCCTCGTCGGTGCGATAGCTCTGTTGGTCGGGTTTACCATCTTTCTCATCGGTGTGGATATCGGTGTTACTCCCTTGAGCACCACCATAGGTTCCCACATCGCCAGATCAAACAAGATGTGGGTATTAGTGGTGGCTGGTTTGGTGCTGGGCTTTCTCATTGCCTTCGCTGAGCCGGTGATCCATGTGCTGGGGGGCCAGGTGGAGAGCGTCACCTCGGGCATAATTCCCAAGAATCAGCTGGTTATTGTGGTATCCCTTGGGGTGGGGTTAATGCTGGTCTTGGGTTTAGCCAGAATTGTGAAGAACCTACCACTGAATAGGGTTCTGACAGGGATCTATGTAGTGGTCTTTATTATCGCATCATTCGTCAGTCCGGAATTTCTGGCCATGTCCTTTGATTCCATGGCGGCAATTACCGGTGCCTTTACTATTCCCTTCTTGCTTGGTTTGGGTCTAGGCGTCTCCCGCTTGAAAAAGGACAGTAAGGCATCGGAGGAGGACAGCTTTGGTCTTATTGGTGTCACCGCCACCGGGGCTGTGATTTGCGTGATGCTGATGGGTGCCATCTATAGAACCGAAAGCTTCACCGGTTCTTTGGAACAGGCGGGGCTGGCTTCCGATTCTGTATTGCGGCCCTTCCTGGTGGCCTTGCCGGGGACCATTCGGGACGCCTTCGTGGCCTTGGCACCTATCGTAGGTATCTTTTTGATCTTCCAACGGATCTCCTTCAAACTGTCTTCCAAGGCGGTGAGAAGGATCATGTTTGGCATGTTGTTTACCTTTGTGGGACTGGTTCTATTTCTCCTGGGTGTTAACGTTGGGTTTATGGATGTCGGCAGCATGGTGGGCTACCTTTTGGCCGAGAATCACCGTTCGTGGGTGTTGGTCTTAGGTTTTGCCCTAGGGCTTCTCATTACCCTGGCGGAACCGGCGGTACATGTTTTGACTGCCCAGGTGGAAGAGGTCACCAGTGGGTACGTTAAGCGGGGTTCTGTCATGTTTACCCTCGGGATCGGTGTGGCCTTGGCGATGGCTTTATCCATGATTCGGATCCTTGTCCCCGGGGTGCAACTGTGGCATTTCCTCTTGGCAGGCTATCTGATCTCCATCATCATGAGCTACATCACCCCTGGACTTTTCGTTGGTATGGCCTTTGACTCCGGAGGCGTTGCTTCGGGACCAATGGTGGCCACTTTCACCTTGGCCTTTGCCCAGGGCGTGGCCGAAGCGGTTCCGACGGCAAACGTATTGGTGGATGGCTTTGGGGTCATTGCGATGGTGGCGATGACACCGTTGATCGCTATCCAGGTACTGGGTCTTGTGTTTGAGGCCAAATCTAAGAAAAGAGGGGTAGAGGCCAGTGAAGGGTGACGCCAAGGTCGCAGATATCGAGCTGATCTGTGCGATTGTGAATTATGGTTTGGGCAGTAAAGTGGTGAAGGTGGCCAAGGAGTGCGGTATTGAGGGTGGCACCATTACCCTGGGTAAAGGCACGGTAAATAACCGCATCCTGGAATTTCTGGGGTTGTCCGATGTCCGTAAAGAGGTAGTGTGCATGATCGGGGATGAAGTGATTGCTACCCGGGCCCTGGAAGCATTGAATCAGGAGTTCGCCTTCCACAAACCCAACCATGGAATAGCATTTACCACCTCCATCTGTTCTGTTGCTGGTAAGCGGAGTTACAGCGGTTGTGGAGGGACCACGGAGAAAAGAGGTGAAGGTTCCACGATGTATCAGGCCATCGTGACAATTGTGGACAAAGGCAAGGCCGAGGATGTGATTGATGCGGCGACTAAGGCGGGCTCCAAGGGGGGCACGATTATCAACGGGCGGGGCTCTGGTATCCATGAGACGAGCAAGGTCTTTTCCATGGATATTGAGCCCGAGAAGGAGATTGTGCTCATCCTGTCAGAGGTAGGGACCACCGATGCCATCGTGGCCGCGATCAAAGAGGAGCTCCAGATTGAAGAGCCGGGTAAGGGGATCATGTTCGTCCAAGATGTAAACAGGGCCTATGGACTGTTCAAGTGAAGTACAGGAAGATTCTGAAAGGGATGCGCGGAGTCTCGGTGGGTGAATGGAACATCCTCCGAGACTCTTTGTATTTGCCGCCGGTTGCTGCATAGACTGATCCTGGGCTCCTTTGGCAAAACCCAGTAGGGCTCCTTCGCCCAACTGGTCGCCCGGGACATGTTTCGGGATTCTTTTCACAAAGAACCGGTGGTATAATCAAACTGTGAAGAAGTGGGGAAAGGAGGGTGAGCCATGGATCACAAGAGTATGCTTAAGTTCATCGGCTTTGTATGTTTAGGGTTAGCCTGATTGCTTTTTTCGTTGCCTATGAGCGGTACAACACTAACGCAGCCAATGTCCGGATGTTCAACGAACTTTCCCGCGGGATGCCCTTTGGTTCGTCCCTTGACCTGAAACCGGCCGTTCCCACCAGTACAAAGGTCTTGGTTTTGGTCGGCATTCTCTTTACTGCCGCGGGGGGATACTTGGTCTACCAAGGCAGAAGCTAATCCCTTAGGGAGCAGTGTACATAGCGGCCTATGGGTTCAAAAGCCGAGGGAGGGTTGTGTGACCCTCCTTTGGTTTTTTGTCCTGTCTGTACAGGTTTAGCTTACCTTCCCCAAGGCGATTCCCTAAGACAGCTTCGAGCCCCCCTGTACCATATCAGCTATTGATGATTACCAAACCAGACCTTCTCCAGCACCCATTTGCCCGGTGTCCAGACGCGGCTTTCGGGGAAGACCACCGACTGGGGGGTCGGTTTGTACAGATCATGGAGCATTCCGAGGGAAGTGGTCTTCGACGTTTCGATGATGCAGCCACTTTTGGTGCCGAAGAAGCGCTCCGGTGGCCGTTGCTTTATCTTGGAGATAATATGATCGGCCACTACCTTCCCCTGGAAGGTCGCATAGGCCCCGGTTTTGGGCAGGTCTAGGCCCGAGGTGGGGGTGATGCGGTTCACATCTCCGACGGCATAGACATTGGAACGTCTTGTCTCGAGGGTAAAGGGGTCCACCGGGATCCAGCCCGATTCATCGGCAAGACCGGTCATACTGGCGAGGGTCGGTGGTCGGTGCGGGGGGACGTAAACCAACAGGTCAAAGGGAACCTGGCCGCTGGTGAAGGAGATGGTTTTGCCTTCGGGATCGACGCTTATGTAATGCTGATCCGTATGCAAGTGGATCTTCCTTGCCTGCAGGATCTCCTCGAGGGCCGCCCCCAGTTTCCAACCGGTGGCCTCAAAGGGGGTCTTTTCCGGGGTGTAGAGGTGAATCTCCACCGCGGTGTCCGGTCGGCTAGAGAACCATTCCTCCAGAAGCAGGGCCATCTCGTAAAGGGCAGGGGGACACTTGAAGGGCATGGATGTGGCCATGATCACCACTCGGCCTTGTTTCAGACGCCGGACCCGTTCCCTGAGGGCAAAGACGCCGTCGATGGTGTACATGTTGTACCCCACACTGCGCAGGGCCTCATCCTCGTTATCGCGGACCTCTGCCCCTAAGGCAAGCACCAGGTAATCGTAGGGGAGGATGGTACCGTTGTAGACTACGATGTTTTGGTTGATGTCCACACTGTTTACTGTGTCAATAATGACTTCGATCCCACTGCTCCGCAATTTAACCGTGGGAATACCCGTTTCCCGAAGTTTTCGTTTACCCACCACTAACCAGATGAAGGTCGGGGGGAAATAGACCACCTCATCCCGTTCGATTACGATGACCCGGTGGGTGGCGTCAAGTTTTTTCCTCAGCGCCTTAGCTGTACTGGCACCGGCGGTGCCTGCGCCGATTACCACGATCTGAGCCATGAAAACCACCTCAAGGTTATCCTGACTCGGGGTCAGCAAAGCTATTCCCCACGGGCCATACAAAAGTCTTCCAGGGTAGGGTCCGAATCCAACCTATTGCCATCCACCCGGAAGTTTGATAACATTTACCCATAAACCAACATATTGAGTGCTTCCCATGGTGCCGTGGGTAGCTTAATAGGGAAAAAGGTGAGAATCCTTTACAGCCCCCGCTACTGTGTGCAGGGATGAAATCCTTCGCAAACCACTGGCTGCGGCCGGGAAGGGAAGGAAAGTAAGATGAACTGCAAGTCAGGAGACCTGCCTGGGAAGCAAAAGACCACCACTTCGGAGGGGAGTGTGCGGTCGGTACATTGTCGCGTGCAAAGGCAGGCACATGATACCCCTCATGTGTCTCTTTTTTTGTCAGGGGAGGATCTGGAGGCTTGGACGGAAGGAGTTGAGGTACCATCGCGTCTTTGGGATATATCCACAATTATACTGGACCGGGTAAGGGGAAAACCACCGCAGCTTTGGGCTTGGCCCTGCGGGCCCTTTGTGCCGGAAAACGGGTTTTCTTTGGACAGTTTATGAAGGGAATGCCCTGCAGTGAGCATCGGGCGGCCGAGTTATTGCCGGGCCTGCGGATGGAGCAGTTCGGCCGCAAGGCTTTCATCAAAAGTCCACCGGAGGAAGAGGATCTCCGCCTGGCCCGACAGGGACTGGAAAGGTGTGCTGCCATCCTTCGGGAAGGTCAGTACGAGATGGTGGTCCTGGATGAACTCAATGTGGCGGTCCATTGTGGTCTGTTGTCCGTCCAAGAGGTTCTTAGGGTTTTAGCTCAGCGAGCGCCTGGAGTGGAAGTGGTCATCACAGGACGCAATGCCCCCAAGGAATTGATTGAGGTGGCGGATCTGGTGACAGAGATGAAGGAGGTCAAGCATTACTACCAGCAGGGAGTCCCTGCCCGGGTAGGGATTGAGATGTAGTTTCCTTGTTGGGAAAAGTCCGGTTTTGGGATGGAGGCGCTTCGGGGATGTATCGGATCATGATTGTGGAGGACGACGAAAAGATTGCCAACATCCTGGCGGGGTATTTGCAGAAATACGGCTATACCACTGGTCTTTGTCAGGACTTCGAGGACGTCCTAGGAGAGTTCCTGCGCTTTGCACCCCATCTTGTACTGCTGGATATTAATCTGCCGTACATGGATGGGTTTTATTGGTGTAGGCAAATTCGGGTTCATTCGAAGGTGCCGGTGATCTTCATCTCCGCCCGGGATAGTGACATGGACCAGGTGTTGGCGCTAGATCGGGGCGGTGACGACTACTTAACCAAACCCTTTTCCTTGGATGTGGTCCTGGCAAAGGCAAGAGCAGCCCTAAGAAGGTCCTACGGGGAATACGCCCTGGAGAGGGAGAAGGATCTGCCGGTGATCGAAGCCCATGGTTTGTACTTGCACCGATCCCGGGGTAGTCTCCATTGGGAAGGGCGGGAGGTCTTTTTGTCTCCCAAGGAGTGTCTGCTTTTGGAGGTCCTCTTGAAGCGTTTGGATCAGGTGGTCCCACGACAGGAGCTTTTGGAACTTCTTTGGGATGACGTGGAGTTCGTCGATGATAACACCCTGACGGTCAATGTGACCCGCCTGCGGCGGAAACTGGCGGAGCTGGGGATTCGGGGTGCAGTGGAGACTGTCCGGGGAGCGGGGTATCGCCTGCGTCCCCTGTGGGCGGACAAGCCCGATAGATAACGTCAAGTGTTGCAGAGAACTGGGGAGGTTACGAAAATGTTAACCAAGGTGATTAAACGGGACGGTCGGGTGGTAGATTTCGACCAGGAACGGATTATCAATGCCATCTTCAAGGCGGCTAAGGCCGTGGGTGGGGAGGATCGGAGACAGGCCTGTGAGCTTTCCAACCAAGTGGTGGCGATCCTGGAGCAGAAGTTTACTACCCAAATGCCGACCGTTGAGGATATTCAGGACGTAGTGGAGAAGGTCCTGATCGAAAATGGCCACGCCAAGACCGCCAAAGCCTATATTGTCTATCGCCGGCAGCAGGAGGAAAAGCGGGAGTTTAGGGATCTGTTGGTGAACGCGGAGCGGATGATTGATGAGTACGTCAACGATCAGAACTGGAAGGTCAACGAAAACAGCAATATGAACTACTCCCTCCAGGGATTGAATAACCACGTGATCTCTGCGGTCACCTCCCGTTATTGGCTGGAGAAGATCTATCCGCCGGAGATCGCCGAAGCCCACAAAAACGGTGATCTGCATATTCACGATCTGAGCCTGCTTGCTCCCTACTGTTGTGGCTGGAATTTGCCTGACCTGTTGCTGCGGGGTTTTGGAGGTGTGCCCCAGAAGGTGGAAAGTGGCCCTGCCAAGCATTTCCGCACCGCCCTGGGCCAGGTGGTGAACTTCTTTTATACCATGCAGGGGGAGGCGGCCGGCGCCCAGGCGTTTTCGAATTTCGACACCTACCTTGCCCCCTTCATCGCCTATGATGGGCTCGATTACGATGAAGTCAAACAGTGTATGCAGGAGTTCGTCTTCAACCTCAACGTCCCAACCCGGGTAGGTTTCCAGACGCCCTTTGTAAACATCACCATGGACGTGGTGGTGCCCAGGACCCTGGCCGACGAGCCGGTGATCATCGGTGGCAAGCTGCAGGACCGTACTTACAAAGAGTTCCAACGGGAGATGGATATGCTCAATACGGCCTTTTGTGAAGTGATGATGGCCGGTGATGTGAAGGGGCGCATCTTCAGCTTCCCCATTCCTACCTATAACATCTATGAAGGTTTCCAGTGGGACAGTCCCGTGGTGGAAAAGATCATGGCGATGACCGCCAAGTACGGGATCCCCTACTTTGCCAATTTTATCAATTCGGATCTTTCCCCGGAGGATGTGCGGAGTATGTGCTGCCGCCTGCGCTTGGACAACCGGGAACTGTATAAGCGGGGTGGGGGGCTTTTTGGGGCCAATCCACTAACCGGTTCTATCGGGGTCGTGACGTTGAACATGCCCCGGATTGGCTACCTGGCCCAAGATAAAGAGGATCTGTTTGCCCGGATCCGAAGCTTGATGGATCTAGCCAAGGAGAGCCTACTTCTTAAGCGCAAGGCCCTGGAGCGTTTGACGGACATCGGTCTTTATCCCTATTCCCGGTACTATCTGGACAGTGTGAAGGAGCGGTTTGGTAAGTACTGGCATAATCACTTCAACACCATCGGTTTAGTGGGTATGCACGAGGCCCTCTTGAATTTCATGGGCCGGGGGATCGATACGGCCGAAGGCCAGGCCCTGGCTATCGAGATCCTGGATTATATGCGGGATGTCTTGGTGGAATACCAAGAAACCACGGGACAGCTGTTTAACCTGGAGGCCACTCCCGCGGAAGGAACCGCCTACCGTCTCGCTCGGATCGACCGCCGGGTCTATCCGGAGATCATCGCTTCGGGAGAAGAAGAACCCTATTACACCAATTCCACCCAACTACCGGTGGATTTCACTGAGGATCTCTTTGCGGCCTTGGACCTTCAGGAGGCGTTGCAGGTTAAATACACCGGTGGGACGGTCTTCCATGCCTTCCTCGGTGAACGGGTGGAAGATGGTCGCGTGGCGGCCAAGCTGCTGCAGCGGGTCATGCACAACTACCGGATTCCCTATTTTACCCTGACTCCCACCTTCAGTATCTGTCCGGATCACGGCTACCTGTCGGGAGAACATCACCGGTGTCCCCACTGTGGCCGGGAGGCGGAGGTCTGGAGCCGGGTGGTAGGCTTTTTCCGCCCGGTGCAGAATTGGAACAAAGGCAAGAAAGAGGAGTTTCGCAAACGGGTGGAGTATAACGTGGCGGGATAGGGAGAGGAAAGCCGTTGGTCTTTGGAGGAGTGCAGAAAACAAGCCTGATCGATTACCCCGGGAATATTTGTGACACAGTCTTTCTCACAGGCTGCAATTTCCGCTGTCCCTACTGTCACAACCGGGAGTTAGTGCTGGGAGTGGTGGCCTTCGACAGTTCCTGGCCTGAGATACTGGCTGGCCTTGGTGCCCGGGCCCATCTTTTGGACGGGGTTTGCTTTTCCGGTGGCGAGCCTACTTTGCACAAGGAGTTGCCCGATTGGTGTGCCCAAGTGAAGGAATTGGGACTTTCGGTGAAAGTGGATACCAATGGCAGCAACCCGGAACTCTTGGAACACTTGATCTCCAAAGGTTTGGTTGACTATGTGGCCATGGATGTTAAAGCACCAAAGGAGAAGTACCCCAAGGTGGTGCGCATGCCCCTGGACCTATCGAAGATTCAACGGTCCATCGACCTGCTTCGGGCCAATGACGTATCCTATGAATTTCGGACTACGGTGCCCCGGAGTCTATTGGGGGAAGCAGAATTGCTGGCCATGGGCCGGTGGTTGGACGGCGCTGCTTGCTGGGTGTTGCAAAGGTATCGGCCGGAACATCGGTTAGATGAAAGCTTCCACAGTGAGGAAAATGATGCTTCTTCCTGGTTACGGGAAATGCAAAACAAGTTGAGTTCCTTTGTGGAGTCGGTAACGGTGCGGGGGATTTGAGCAGACTAACCAGTAACACTGGTTTGTCCAAATATCTCTGGACGGTGGGGAATAGTCATGGGGATCTTTGCCTATCTGCGCAGTCGAGTGGCGTTGATCATTGGTCACATTTTGGCCAGTGGGCTATGTATTGCAGTCATCCAGCTGGATTTGTTCCATACCGGGCGAGGGCTAACCCCTGACTCGTTAGTCTATCTTCTGATCCTTAACCTTACGGTGCTTGGTGTAGTGTTGCTGATCGACTACCTGGTGCAGTACCGGTTCTATCGGTCGGCGGTGGAGGTGGAGCACGATTTCACCTCCGCCGATAGTATCTTAGCCCTCGCCCTGCCCCGCACCCCGGAACAAAGGATCATGTATGATCTACTGCAGACGTTCTATGGGTACCATAGGGAGCAGGTGGCTAAACGGGATTCCCGCAGTGCCTTACATCTGGATTTTGTCAACCGGTGGGCCCATGCCATGAAGACTCCCGTGTCGGTGATCGACCTGTTGTGTCAGCAGGCGCGGACCATTAGTACCCCGGAAGAACTGCGGGGGCTGTTGGAGTCGGTGGAGGAGGAAAAGGATCGCCTTGCCCATGGGTTGGAGATGATGCTGGGGATGGCGCGACAGGAGCGCTTTGCCATGGATCTGTGGCCCCAGCAGGTGGATTTAGCCCAGGTGGCCCGGGAGGTCGTCAACAAGCACAAGAAGGAGTTTATTCGGTATGGGCTCTATCCGAAGGTGGAGGTACTCGCGGAACACTGCACCGTGGAGACAGATTACAAATGGATTTCCTTTGTGATCGATCAACTGGTCACCAACGGAATTAAGTATACCCGGGTTAGTCCCACCGGGAGCAAACTGGTGCTTCGAATAGAAGGTAGTCCCAAGGAGATCCAACTGACTGTAGAGGATGACGGGATTGGTATCCCTCCCCATGACCTGCCCCGGGTCTTTGAGCCCTTTTTCACCGGAGAAAACGGCCGGTTGGTCCCGGAATCCACCGGGATGGGGCTGTACCTGGCCAGACGCATCTGTGAGGAGTTGGGGCACACCTTGCAGGTAAAGTCTACTCCCCAAAGGGGAACTCAGGTCATCATCACTTTCCAGACCAGGGCTATTACAAAACAGGAAGTGTAAAAGGCGGGCGCTTTTCGACTGTTTGTTGACCCTGTGGGTTCCGTGGACATTTACGCGTGGTTTGGGGTATAATACCGATGGAAAGACCTTTCCAAGATGGGCATATACTACTTTGACAAGTATTCCGCTGATGGTTGCGCGGTGGCTTGTTTTTGAGAATTGACGGATTAGGGGAGATGTGAGTGATGAACATACTGGTTACCGGCGGTGCCGGATATATTGGTAGCCATACCTGTGTTGCTTTGCTCGAGGCCGGTCACTCCGTTGTAGTGGTAGATAACCTAGTGAATAGCAAGGAAGAAACCATCGGCAAAATTGAAAAGATTACAGGGAAGAAGGTTGTCTTTATCAAAGGCGATGTGACCGAGGAAGACGTCTTGGAGGATATATTCTCCAAGTACTCCTTTGATGGTGTCATCCACTTCGCTGGCTTGAAGGCGGTGGGTGAGTCTGTGGAGAAGCCTTTGGAGTATTACTACAACAATACCGTAAGCACGATGAAGCTTGCCAAAATGTGCTTGAAATACGGGGTCCACAGGTTTGTCTTCAGTTCTTCGGCCACGGTCTATGGTGAGAATGAGGTGCCCTTCGTGGAAACGATGGAGCTAAAACCCACTACCAACCCCTATGGGGAGACTAAAGCCATTAGTGAGCGGATTTTGACCGATGTGGCGAAAGTTAACCCCGAGTTTTGCGTTTCACTGCTCCGGTATTTCAATCCTGTTGGTGCCCATGAAAGTGGTTTGATTGGGGAAGACCCCAATGGCATTCCCAATAACCTGATGCCTTACATCACTAAGGTTGCCAAAGGAAAACTAGAAAAACTACGGGTTTTTGGTAACGACTATCCGACTGTGGATGGTACCGGTGTGCGAGATTACATTCATGTGATGGATCTAGCCGAGGGCCACGTGGTAGCCCTGGAAAAGCTAACTCCTGGTGTTCATATCTATAACTTGGGGACTGGACAGGGCACCTCTGTGTTGCAACTTGTCCATGCTTTTGAGGAAGTAAATGGTGTCGCGGTTCCTTACGAAATTGTGGATCGACGTCCGGGGGATATCGCTGTCTGCTATGCAGATCCCAGCAAAGCCAAAAGAGAACTTGGTTGGGAGGCCAAGCGCGGTATCGAAGAGATGGTAAGAGATGCTTGGCACTTTGAAAGGATGCAAGAATGAACATTGGTAGGCATGGTAAACAGTCTATGATTTGAGGAAAAGGGGGCCAGCAAAGATTTGCCGGCCCCCTTTTTAGGTGCGCCTGGTATGGGCACTGTCTGTAGGGGGTGAGAGTCCCGAAAGGGTAAGCTAAAAAGAACCCCCACCCAGAAGGCCAGGTGGGGGCTCTTTTACGCTTACGCTACCGATGCGGGAGTCCAGGCGCCTGCACAGTTTCCAACCCTCATAGGAAGATCC
>DUMW01000054.1 GCA_012839765.1 Bacillota bacterium | reverse complement strand
TAACTTAGTCTTACAGCGTTCTTCTTGAAGTCTTCATCATATTGCTGGCGAATTTTGGACATGATTATATTCTCCTCTCGTATAACTCTATCTTATCATCATGTCCGAAATTGTAACATGGACCCCACCTCAAAGAGAGGACTTGTGTCTCCGCTAGTCCTCGTATATCATTTTTCTTGTCATACCACCGTCTATGACCAGATTAATGCCTGTCACAAAGTCATTCTCTTTGGCCGTCAAGTAGAGGCAAGCCCGGGCAATATCCTCGGGTTTTCCAACACGCCGAGACAGGTGCTGTTCATGATCGATTCTTCTCAGTTTTCCATAGTCCCCTGTCTCAATCCATCCTGGGGAGATGGCATTGACGGTGATCCCATCACGACCTAAGGAAGCAGCTAGGGCGTGGGTAACGGCCAGAATACCGCCTTTGGAGGCGGCATAGGCCTCGGAGTTCGGTTCAGACATGATTGCCCGGGTGGAGGCAATATTGACAATGGAACCACCTTCCTGGTTTCGCCGCATGTATTTCGCTGCTTCCCGAGACGCCAGAAAGACGCTTCTTAGGTTGGTGTTAATCACGTCGTCCCATTCTTCCACGGATAGTTCATAGGGAGACTTAGCGATTGACTTACCAGCATTGTTGATCAGAATATCTATCCGGCCATAGGTTTCGTAGGCTGCTTCCATCAACCGGATAATCTCTGATGGGGATCTAACGTCAGTCTGCACGAACAGTGCCTCTCCGCCTTTTTCTTTGATCATGGCGACTGTCTGAGCGCCTCCTGCTGGGTTAATATCGGCAATAACCACATTTGCCCCCTCTTCTGCGTAGACCAATGCAATCCTTCTGCCAATTCCACTCCCGGCACCGGTGACCACCACGGTCTTGTTCAAAAAACTCATCGCATTAGCCCACCCTTGTCTGGATTTCACAGTGCTACCGGGAATTCCCAAAACCGCACTGTCACTTGATCTGCAAATTCGCCAAGTACCTCCCCTGATTCCTGCAAATTAAGCCTCGCATCTGTAAAGAAACACAGATTACTGCGCGTTGAAGAGTTAACCAGTGTTGTCACCGGGCGGGAAACTCGCCCCTTGGAAGCAAGAAACCCAAAAGGGCTTCCGAAGCCCCCGATAAACAAGTAGGACCAATACCCTGATTCCAAAAGAGTCTTTGGTTTTATTGCCCCTTTAGCCAAGGAGGTTCCCCGCAAGGAAACCCCTACAGTAAGCTTCGGTATTTGCTCGCACTGGGTACAGTCAAGAACCGCAAAGCAATGATCCGCAGGTAATAGGGAACCTTTACCCAGGAACGTCCACCGGTCGGTAAGACCACGGATCTGTGAGTACACGGCCTAATGATTCCTGCCAAGCACCATTCCCGTTTGCCCCCCGAACCCAGGAAAAGCATACATAAATAGGCCATCCCAGCCTGGAAAAGACCCAGTACTGGGATGGCATCCCTTCTATTCTAGTTCATACAGAAGATCCAAATTGGCCTCATCCACCAGACCCAGCAGGCGAACATGACCTAACTGCAGCTCTTCTTCCCTTAGAGCATCACCGGTAAGGACAACCCGAAGATAGTGGACCGGTCCGTTCTTGGGTACGGTACCCACCAGATCCAATTGGTGCCACTGCTTACCTGGGGTGACCTTGCTCTCGTAGGCCACCTCCTCCCAGGACTCTGCATCTTCGGATACCTGAATTACGACGCTCGTGTCCACACCGGGTACGGTGGCATACAAGGTAACCTGGAACTGATACAAATTCGGTAGCTTCCAGGCCAAGTATTCATCCTCAGCACCACTGCGTCGGATACGATCTTCGTCACCAAAGAACAATTCCCTGTCCCCTTGGGCATAGACCCATCCTGAGGATTTGTCCACCGTCTTCAGGGATTCCAATTCACCAAACCAGGAAAGCTGTCGGGGTGGCAGGATAGCATCCTCTAGGGTCTCCCAGTTGTGGATCACCACCCGTTCCCGATGTTCCGAAGCCACACCGGCACTGGTGATGGCTCGGACGATCAGGTCATAGGCCCCATCTTCGAAATCCAAGGTGTTCACCAAAAAGCACAGGGGGAGGGTGCCCTTTTCGAAGATGGTGTGCACCGACTGGGGAGGTACATCCCCATCCAAGTCTGCAATAACCCGCTGCAGCGCAACGTTCACATCCAAGATATCCTTCGGAGGAAGCACCGGTTCAATGATCACATCGACCAGGCCATTGAGACGTTCGGCCCCCTGGTCCTTGCGCCGGGGCTGCACCAAGTGAAAGTGCTCCACGTAGAAGGTCGCCTGGTAATGGTGCTCCTTGCCAGCCTCATCGACGATGGCCGCGGTGATCAGGTGTCTTCCCTGGGTGAGTTCCGCGGGTATCAGGGTCAGATCCTTGGGCAGCTCGGTTCCTGCGTAGATTTCTTCACCATCCACGGCAATCTGGACCTGTGCCACCACCATTTCCTGGAGGTCCAGTTCCACAGGAGTCACATCGGTAAGGGTCACACCGGCCAAATAGCCTAAGGCTCCCATGATCTCCTCGGCGTTGGTATCGGTAAGCAACCAAATGGGGCGGGTCAGCTCCGGCAGATGGGCGATCTTTTCTTTGGTGGCCTCCGTGGGCCACAGCCCCCATCTTTCGTAAAAGGGTGTTAGGTTGTAACCGGCCACGTGAGAACTGGTTACGATGAAGGTCTGAATCTTATCATGGTCTGTGGTGGGCAACTGATACCAGGGCATCTCCCGGTACACCCGGTGTAAGGTAGGATAGAAATCCTCACCGAACGCCAGTTGCAGCTGCCAGAACATCACCAACTTCAAGAACAGATCATCCAATTGGGTGTAATCTCGTTCCGGCTGGGTGAAGTACGCAAAGGCCCGATCATAATATCGTTCCTGTTCTAGCCGCGTCCTGTTGCCGAAGTGGGTCTGGACATTGAGGGAGTATATATTCACCGTCACTTCCCCTACCCCATTCCACTTCCACGGGTTCTGCTGATAGGTATGACCAAATTCATGCCAGGGACCCCAACCGTTTTGGGTAAACTGTTGGGTATTGAGAATCGTCTTCATCGCCTGGGAGTTGTAGCCGGTGTGGTTGTAGAACATGTACATGTAGGTTCCAGGTGAGTTGTTCTCCCGCATGTGCTGGCGATACTGACTGGGCCTGTGCCTGGGATCCGGGTCATTCTCATCTAGACCGGAAACCCGGTTTTGGACGTCGATGGCTTCGTCAATGTACTGCAGGAGCAGTACCGGGTCATCTATGTCTTTGGCGGTATCGTAACTGGCGGTAATAAGGACCCGCTTTCCCACCAGTTCAATGGCTGGAACCTCCTTGTATCTTTCCAGCATCTGGTGCCAGTCTTCCAGGGTGTGTTCCCCCAGGACAAAATAGGTGAAGGGTACTCCTCCCTCGATGGTAACCACCGGTGGTTGCTCGGTTGGGTCACTTTCGTTGATGAGATGCACCACTCCACCCTGGGACAAGGGGATGACGTTTCTCCCCTCCTTCAGGGGAATGCCTTCTTTATTGCCATCAAGATAGTGGGCCAAGATCGGGTCAGAGATCACCACCTGGGGCATCGTCCTTTGGTCCGTAGGTCCCACGGTGATCACAAGCGGTTTATCGGGAAGCTTGTAGACCCCGGTGGGCAAGTAGCGGCTCGGCCCACCGAAAAGTTTGGTTTCCCGATCCCTAGCTAGTATCCCCCGTTGATCCAACACCATCGTTACGACATACTCCTCACTGGTCTTTTGGGCCCACACCACGGCCCCGAAGAGGCTACCAATGCAGAGCCCGAAGGCCAATACCCATAGACCAAACCTGCCGTACCTCATGGTCTCCCTCCTTGATTGCTTTTCTTCCCATGGGCAATCTCCATGCCCAGTCCTTGCCGAAGACCCTGAAGCGACATCTCAAGGATCTAAACCATCTTGATCCAACCGATAGTACCCGCTTCTTTTTCCAAGCGAGGGGTTCTTAGGACCCACCGCATATTGATCTGCACAAACCTCAAGTTCACGGTTTTATTCACATTGTGACCATCTTGTTTACGTCCCGATTTTCACTAAACCTAGCGTAACATGCGGTAAAAACCCTGTCAAGAAAGGCCCGTTCAGAGAGCTAAACCACAGCGTTCCTACTCAGGGAACACCTGGACCAAAGGCTTGGCACTATTCAGCGGGGGACCTGAAGAAAAAGAGTATTCTGCCCATTGGAAAGACTCGCTGTCAGCATCGTCAAAACAATCCCTCAAATCCACCACTACCGCCAAAGGATAGCCCCTAGGGATACTGGAAAAGGGGCGAACCTTTTCCATTTCCCACCTTGTATAGGACCAGTACGCATGGCTGCAACGCAACCCCTCCAAGATGTCTCTAATTTGAAGGGCAACCCCTTTGCTGTGCGGAAAACCGTAAAAGACTCCCCTCTTCCCCACAAACATGGGAAGTCCCATTCCTTCGCTAGTGCGGTGGTGCTGGAATAGGTGCAAAGACTACCTGGGGCTTTTCATTCGCAAGACTTACCCTGAGGTTCAAAGTTTCCCACAGCCTTGTCCATACTGGTGACCGAGTATAAGCCTAACCCTGCTATAATTGGTTCACCGGTTCTCCCTTCGGTTCAGCGAATGTCCCAAGAGAACAGAACTAGAAGGGATATTACAGGAGGGGAAAAGGCTCCCCTCCTGATCTTTGACCCTATGGGTTGAGGTCTCCCAGCACCTTTGAGATTAGATCCACTTGCGCCTGCTTGCCATCGGCGGCAGTGATGCTGCCCCCCTTGAGTTCCACACCTACCACTTCCAGTGTTCCCATAGCTTCCGCGGGGATGGTGTACCGGAAGAGCAAAGTGTCCGTACCTGAGCCAGTAACGTAGGCGGCACTGGATTGCGGCAGGCCTGCGCTTTGGACAGCCAGTTCCGGTGTACCAATTACGAAGACCGGTTTAGTGAAGGCCAGGCGAAGTTCCACAGACCGCCCTGGAACAAAGGAATCACCGACCACCGCAATATCGCGAATCCTGGCAGGACCGTCTTCCACCACCTGCGGTTCGTATTTCAGCCATTCCAGATTGAACCGGGTGAACCAAATTGTACAGCCAGATCCGTCAACATAGACGTTGTCTTCGTAAAGAAGGCCGATCTCACCATTGGGTAACACCGTCAGACAGGAATAGGCATAGCCATCGGGGGTGATCACTTTGGAATAGGGCCAGGTCTCACCGCCGTCTTCACTGAGGCGCACTACCCCATTTACGCGGGCGGTTTCACTGGCGGGGTTAGCGAAGATCAACCGGTCCTTACCGTCCCCCAGATCTGGATAGTTAATCACCGTTAGCTGACAATAGGGTTCCAGTAATACCCGATCAAATTCCACGTTTGGCTCCCAGGTTTGCCCGCCGTCTTTGCTAACAGCCACCGCCACCCGGGGCAGTGCGGGGTTGCGCATGAACATCGTCAAGTCGCCGTTAGCCAGTTCCACCACCTGGGCCTCGGTCAGCTGGGCTAGGCTGTTGGTGAGGGTTTCAGAATAAAAGACAGTTTTGCCATCCACCCACACACGTCCATCGTTGGGCGACTCACCCCGTTTCCAGGTGACTCCATGATCATCGCTGTAAATGACTGCACTGGACTGCATGCCATGGGAATTGGTGTAGTAGATGGGAAAGACCAACCGCCCCTTGTGCTCGCCCTTGGTCAACTGAATCCCCCGGCCAGGACCGGTCCCAATGAACCGCATCCATGGTTCCTTCACTTCTGGGTTAAGGTCCCGGGGTTTGGACCAGGTGAGCCCATCGTCGTTGCTGTAAATAATCTGCAAAAAGGCCGTGCCCTGTTCCTTGAGGGGAGAATCCTTAAGGTAGATATTTCCATATAACTCTCCGCTACGGTAGACATTACCCGCCGCGTCCACCACCATGTCTGTCTTTTCCTCGGCGCTGTCATAGACTTCGCCATTTTCCCGCAGGGTGTATACATTTCCGGAAAGGTCGTAGAGGAGCTTGTATCCGCGCTCATCAAAGCCTACCCCCGGCTCTGCCTGGCCAAAACCGTAACCCGCCGGGAAATGGCAGATCAACAGCCAGATGGTACCCGTCTCCTGATCTTGAAGCAAAGACATATCGATCACCGAGGCACCGTCGCTGCCTTCCCCGGGGTAATCGAGCAAAACCTGGATGTCCTCCCAGGTCTCACCATTATCGGTACTTCGACGGATGGCCGCATCAATATTGTTGGGACTATCCGCAGAGTGGCTTACCCGTTTGTCGATCCCCGCAATCAGGGTGCCGTTCTTGGTGGTAATAAGAGATGGAATCCGGTAAGCCCGAGAACCATCAAGTCCCGGATAAAACACCTTCACCGGTTCTGTTTTCACCACTCCCTCGGGCAAGGGGACTTCTCTCCCATCCTTGATGGTGGGCAGACTCAGTTGAATCACTTCCTCTTGGGAAAGCTCCCTGGCATAGACTTGCACTAGATCGATGTCCCCTTCATAGTGCCATTCACCCGGCTCCCCCTTATCATCCACATTACGCCCGATACTCATGGAGTTGAGGCCGGATACAGTGTTGAAAGATACCGGCGTGGAGCCTTCGGCAATAACCCTTCCATCCACGTAAACCTTGGTTCCCGCAGGTCCTAGGGTCAGTACCGCCGTATGCCACTGGCCGTCACTGTAGTTGCCCGGAGCGGTGTATACCTGTTTCACTTTTCCCTCGGTATCCCGCACGTGACACATCAGCTGGCCGTTCACCATCGTAAAGGCGACTTCTCCGTCGGGATACCGGTCATTGGAAGCACTAAAGAAAGTAAAGACACCGGTCTTGGAGGTACGAAAACGGGCCAAGATCGAGGCTTCGGAAAGTCCAATCACCTTGTCCACATCGTCGGTAATATCGATAAAACTGGTGCGACCCGCGAAGCTCTGATTCACCTCGTAGTGAAGAAGGGGTTCCGGTAGAATGCCGGCGAACACCGGTGGAACCAAGACTAAGCATAGCAGTAGAAAACCAGCCACAAACCTATAGTCTCTTTGCAACATCATTCTCCTTTCGCGCATCTGTTGTTCCAAGCTCCGCCGGGCAGGCCGGCGGAGCTACACTCCTCACTGGGCTAGGATGGCCCGGATCTGTTCAGCCACACTGATAGCCGCGTTGGTCACCGACTCTCCTTGAAAACCACGCCAGCCCACTTCGTTAGCCAGGCTAAAGATCCGCTGGGCCTCGGGGTGCCGGGGCATACGGTAGACATCGTTAACCACGTTTAACATCACCACATGGTGGCCGCCCTCTTTTACAACCTTGATATCATCAACGAATCTGGCCTTGCCCCGCCGCCGGCGGAATGGCCCTGGGAAGATTTCATAAAATACGCGGGCAAACTGCGACACATGGATGGCAACGAGATCACCCGCTGGGGCTTTCATGCCTACCATCCCCTTAACTTCGTGCACAGCTGGGGTGGGGCCCTGGTGGACGACTGGCGTAACCCTACCGATACCCTCATCGACTCCCCAGCCTCCATCGCCGGCTATGAAGCCTTTGCGAGCCTGGCCAGTCTGGAGCTGATGCCTCCCTCGGGTTGGTATACCAGCTTGTTTCTTTCGGAGACGGTGCCCATGGTGGTCAGTGGTCTGTGGGGTGCCTACTCTTTTGCCAATGCCAACTTCCAGTGGGACATCACCCTGCCACCCTTAGGTGAGGGGCCGGGCAACGGTCGAGGCTACGAATTTGTGAGCCGGGCTTTGGGTATTAGTACCCAAACCCAGTATCCGGAGGAAGCCTATCGGTTGTTGAAGTTCTTGGCCTATGATGAACGGGCGTTGAAGATTCGGGCCCTCTCCATTGCTTCGGAAGGGGTGCAGGGGGATCTGCCGCCGCGGTTCTCCGTTGCCCGGGGCGAGGCCTTTGTGGGAAACGATCTGGGCCCGAAGAACAAGATGGTATTCATAGGGAATCCCGTAAAGTACACCCTCATAGGTGAACTCTTCTAATCCTTCGGGAAAGATGTCCTCCAGATCCACCTCCGCGTCGTCCTGTACAAAGCCATCCAAGGGCGTGAGCAAACCC
>DUMW01000053.1 GCA_012839765.1 Bacillota bacterium | reverse complement strand
TTGTGAGGTATACTCTACCGTTCTTTCTTCGGGACTGTTTGAGGTTCATCGTATTCCTCCCCTAAGGCATAGATACCTTTTATTATACCACAGTTTACCGTACTTTACTATACATAAAAATGATAAATATGCGAAAAAATAAGCCCCTCAAAACTCGACGCGATGCGGGGTTCCTTGTGGTTCCTTCTTCAGACTAAGTGTAAAACAAACGCGAACACCTGCGGGCAAAGCCCGCCATGAATAGTTTGCTGGGTTAGTTTCGCCCTCCCGCTAGAGAAATCCTCTTTGGCCGATAAAAAATTGACATCAATACCGATGGATGAATATACTACTTTGTGTGGACAAGACTACGGCTAGGAGGAAGACCACTGATTCTGGAAAGACTGATCGTTATCTCAGACTTTGACGGTACACTAACCCCCATCGATGTGGGGGAGGCCATCATCACACATTTTATCGGTACCCAGGCAAAACCCTGGAATGAAAAACTGGCTAGGCAAGAAATCGGCTCACAAACCTTCTATACAACAGTATACCAGCTCTTTGACGCAAGCCCAAGGGAGTTAGCGAAATTTCTTGACGGGTACAGGCTACACGAAGATTTCCCCACCCTAGTGGACTTTCTACAGGAACATGGGATCCCCTTTGTGATCACCAGCGACGGTTTTGACTTCTACATCCAGCACCTGTTGTCCCGAGCGAACATCCAGGTCCCGGTCTATTGTAATCGCCTCACCTTCCCGAACCAAAAGGCACAGGTCGCCTTCCCAGCAGCAAACCCCCAGTGTGCCCATTGTGGGACTTGCAAGGCGGGCATCGTGCGCAGTTTCCAGAAGCAGGGGAAGAGGGTCATCTATCTGGGTGATGGCAATTCCGACATGTATCCGGCAGCATATGCGGACTTGGTCTTTGCCCGACACCGGCTGGCCCATTGGTGCAAGCATTATCAGATCCCCTATGAACCCTTCAACTCTTGCCTTGACGTAGTACAGGCCCTGGAGAAACGCTGGCTGACCCACCGGCCCCTACCCGGTCCCCAGCACACCACCCCAAGGCAAAGGATCCTGCCCTCGGACCGCTGCCAATGGCCTGCGGATTTAAGCTTTCAGCGGGTACTTTAGATCCTGCTGCCGGTGACCTCCCGTTCCTTGGGAAGTAACAGGATCTGGGGCAGGCCAGTCAAAGGATGGGCATAGATCTCCACCTGGGTGTGGTACACCTGTTGAATGTTCTCCTTGCTCAGCACCTCCTCCGGTGGACCAAAGGCAAAGACCCGGCCCTGATTCAGGAGCAAAAGCTGTCGACAGTACAAGGCTGCAAGGTTTAGATCGTGCAGCACCGTAATCACCGTCAGTCCCCTTTCGGCATTGAGTTCCCGCAACAGATCGAAGAATTCCACCTGGTGGTTAATATCCAAATGGGACGTAGGCTCATCCAAAAGCAGCAGGTCCGGTTCCTGGGCCAAAGCCTTGGCCAATAGCACCCGCTGCCTTTCACCACCGCTGAGCTCTGTGATCACCCGGGAGGACAGATGGGTAATACCGGTGGCCTCCATCACTTCCCTCACCACTTGCCAATCCGAGGCTTCTTCCCCTTTGAACCGCTGAACGTGGGGATGACGTCCCATCAGGACCACATCCTCCACCGTGAAGGCAAAGGTCACTTGGATGTCCTGGCCCACATAGGCCAGCCGGCGGGCCAATTCCCGGTAGGGAATCTTGGAAAGCTCCATCCCTTCCAGCTCCACCTTCCCCCCTTTGTAGGGCAGGATCCGGTTCAAGTTCTTGAGCAAGGTGGACTTGCCCGAGCCGTTAGGGCCGATGATCCCAAGAAAGTCTCCGGGTGCCACCTGGAAGGACACATCGTGTAATACCATTCTGTCGCCATAGGCAAAATTGATCTCTGAAACCTTTAGCAGTGTCAAAAGAATCACCTTTGGAGGCGGGTGGCCTAGGCCACCC
>DUMW01000052.1 GCA_012839765.1 Bacillota bacterium | reverse complement strand
GTAACTTAGTCTTACAGCGTTCTTCTTGAAGTCTTCATCATATTGCTGGCGAATTTTGGACATGATTATATTCTCCTCTCGTATAACTCTATCTTATCATCATGTCCGAAATTGTAACATGGACCCATCAGCCCGCCGTTTGCTCACCGGATTTGCATGCAGACATGACAGTCTCCATCAAGGTTCTGCTACCGGTAGCATTGATTTAAACTTAATAAACTTGATGAACACAAACCAGAAGCCCAATTATCCTTAACCCTTCCGCAACTCCTCTTTCTAGACCGACGATGCAGCACTCGCCGTTTAGATATTCTTGAACCGGGTCCAACCCTCCCTAGACCCGTATATAACAACATTACTGTCCACCAGGGCCCTAAACATGGTATCAAGCTCCAATCTCTCCCCTCGCGCATAGAAAATCAGAACGTCTATCTCGGAGCGATACCAAGGAGACCCAGATATCTATCGCACTTACTGGCCCAATGTTGATTCTAAACGGATACAGTCCATCATGGGTTCTCAAACTGAGGCCTGTTTCTTCTTCTCACACTGCCAAGTTGCCAGCAAGCTTTTCGGCAAATCTTTGTCTCTCCAGCAACGAGTTTCATGACCATTTCCAGTTAGAGCAACTGGCAGTATTTTCGGCTTGAACACGGACCCATCGTGGCAATCCCGCAACACACACGAACCCTATTTTGACCCAAGTAGCCCTCTCAGATAGTCGACCACCGGTCCTCGCTTAAGCCTGTCATGGCACCATTGATTGTAATAGTTTCGCAAGCAGCCGTAGCAACTGGTATCCTCCCCACATGCACATGACTCTATCCGTGATAAAGTTGCTTCTAGCACTTCCTTAAGGGTCGCATCGTTGGCTAAGCGTTTAACGTGGCCAGCCCCACCGGGTACATCATCAAACAGGATGAGCGAAGGATGCGTGACATCACCAGTTATATACACACAACCGTCAATGTCGTCGCGCACTATCCCTAGAACACAGGCTGCTCCTTCCAAGAGTCCGTACATAAGGGAAAGCCAAAAACCATCCTCCAACACCGGCTCGGGGAAAGTAAGTTGCAGCACATCGGTGGTAAAACTATGTCCCAAATCCAGCCAGGTAAGGTAACGGTTTGGACATCTGTCGCCCCAGGGAGTATCATGCTCCCTATCATTTGTCGTATTTCCAATGGTACCAAAACCACATTTCTTACAGATCCCGTATCCCTGACTACGCGGGCCTTTGTTAAGCACCACCAACCGACCTAAAGACGAAACCTTCCATTCCACTGGGCCCCCAGGGGTCAGATAGCTACCCGAGCGATCATACTGGTTGCTAAAAGGTTCTGGATTTTCAAAATGGCTGAAATAAACCCGGGACGTGTAGCCCCGTTCAGGGCGCCGTTGGGTGGGATGTCTTAGGGTTTCATTCACTTTGGTCACGAAACCGTACTTGGGAATGACATAAGTTCTCGCAAGACCGGATAACAGCTTCCCGCATCCAGAACACTTTACCTCGTCATTGCCCACTTCTAGATTCTCCGTATATGTGTCACAATTGGAACACACCGCGTAGGTCCGGCTTTCCCATTCCCGATTTGCTCTGTGTCTCAAACCATAGCTGGTCCAGACATATCCCCCGGCCACTATCTCACTACCCGGTGCATACTCCCCAATGGCAATCCGCAAATCACGCTCTAGTTTCAACCGTTTTGCTTCCTCGACGTGGCTAAAGATCGTCAGGGGAACCACATCCACCGGAAAACCATATTTGGGTAATGCACTCCCACTGGACAAGAAGGAGATTACGTCTCGCTCTCTGAGGGTAGCCTTAAGTCTTAATAGATGGTCCGAGGGTTTCCTTCTTGCGATCAAGCTCTCCCTAGTCTTCTCAATCAGCTCCAGTTCCTCTTTCAGCAAATCGATAATGGAATACAAAAGCGAGTTTCCTTCCGGGTCAGGAGAAGCAAACTCATCTACCCAACCCCACTCTCTCACTTTCAGTCGTTCCATCATGGATTCGGGCAAGACTCTTTCCAAGGCCTCCAACAAAGCCGCAGGATGGGCGGATAACTCCCGATGCAACTCCCGCACAAAGGCAAAGGGATCCTCCTCCGGCATAATTGGATCAATACGGGATAGATTCTTAAACTGCTCTTTATGACGCCGGAAATACCATGACAGCGCCACCGCGTATAAGTGCCGCAAGACTATCTTTTCATTCTCCAAACTGATACTCGGGGGTCTTATACTTCCGGCAACCATTTGTTCCGGTTTGGCATAGAAAGCAAGATCGTGGGAACGCCGTTGGGCATAGGTCAACGTAAAAGCAGTGCTCGAGCTACGTCTACCGGCTCGACCGGCCCGTTGTATATAGTTAGCTGCCTCCGGTGGGACATTATGCAACACCACAGCTTCCAGTTCCCCCACGTCAACACCCATTTCAAAGGTAGTGGAACAGCTTAAGACGTTGACCTCTCCATCCTCGAAGCGCTTCTGCAATTCAACAAAGCGCGAACCTTAGAAGTGTTATGGAAAATCTTGCTCAGGCTACCTCAAACACAATTGAATTTTGGCAAGAACGGGCTTTGAAGGCTGAGAAGCTGCTGGAAAACGCCCTGAGGGAAATTACGTATCTTAAAGCCCAGGTTCGGCTGTTAACTGCCAAGCGCTTCAGCTCTTCTAGTGAAAAGACCTCGCACATAGACCAACAAAAACTTGAATTCGTGTTTAATGAGG
>DUMW01000051.1 GCA_012839765.1 Bacillota bacterium | reverse complement strand
GCGAATAAACCGTTGGCTAAATAGGAATATTCCTATCTACAGTGTACAAGTCTGCCCCGGGATGTCAAGATTTATGCAAAACCTCCTTGTTCGGGAAGGCTTAAGAGCATGGAGCTTAGTACCAAAGAGAGATCTCTAGACTGAGGAATCTCGCAAAAAAACCCACGGCTCAAAGACCGTGGGTTTGCAGGTTGCGGAAACCGCAATCCTTGCTCAACGATCAGACACCACCGAATTCCGCAATAAAGACATTGATTTCAGCATGGACAGGACAATGATGCTGTACACAGGAATCAGAACAACCTGTGTCACCAGACGGATAGGTACATTGGCGATCAAGGGCACACTTAAAACCCACCAGAGAACCAAAGGGGTGAGAATCAGAGCCGTGATCACCTGGGTAAGGGCAATAGCAATGACGATACCTAAGGAATGGGGCTTGCCTTGCCGCTGGAAGGCCTTAATCACCAAGCCCGGGATAACCCCCCGTAGACCTGAGATGACTGTAATCAGGGGGATGTAGGCACCACCCATGGGATTGATGAAGAACCCCAACAAATCCGCGACCAGCCCCACTGCCCCGCCCCACAGGGGGCCTAACAGCAGGCCGGCCAGAATGATGGGCAAGGGACCAAAACCGATCCGCACGGCACCAATCCCCGCGATGGGAAGCTGAAAGGAAAGAAAACGGGTTGCGATGATGCTTAAAGCTGCAAGGAGAGCACCGGCCACCAAACTGGTAAGCCTGAATTTGGAAGAATTGGGCATGAAAAAACCACCTCTCATCATACTCTCCATAGGAACAGGGGAGGCGGTCCGAAGGACGTGTCAGCGGACGCAATGCTGCACCGCGGGTTTCTAAACCCTTCGTTTAGAGGCAACGTCCCATCCTCTAACACTTAACGCGCAGCATCTACTCTGATCACTATGGATAGTATCTGTTTTTCATGGGTATTATATCACAACCCCACAGAAAATGTTACCCACCAGGAAAAAAGCCGAAACCACAAAAGGCTTACCGGTACGTCCCCAAGAACGCCACCTCCATCTCCCAGGAGAACTTCTCCCCCGGGGGTAGCAGAATTAGACCTTCTCCGGTATTGAAGGAATTGGGCCGGCCTAACCACGGCTCAGGGCAAATGAATCCCTTCTCTTTGCTGGCATAGAAGACAAAAAGGAAGTCCTCGTCTTTAAGCAAAGAAGGACGACTAGACCAGGCCCGCTGGCCAATCCGAAACCGGTGGGTCCCCAGCTGCAGGTCGACAAAGCACTGGTCTTGACAATAGCCCCCCAATACCCCGTCCGCCAGGTCAATTTGGACGAAGGGAGTGGGTAGCGAATAATCCACGGGAAGTTCTTCCCCCGTCAAAAGACCCCACGGTGACAAGAGCATGCGTTTCCGGGCGGGGGTGGCCAGCAGCACGTGGTCATAGGCACAGGGTACGGCCACGGTGATATGATTGCCAATGGAAAAGGGCAAGACCTCTTCCTTGGCGGACACCTCCACCTCCAAAAGCAGGGAAGCGGCCCGGAGGAGGTACCGACACATCACCCGAAAACCAAAGGGAAAGAAAACCCGGGAATTGGCGTCGTCTTCCGCCGCCAAGGTTACCTCGGTGGGAGTAAGGGTCTTCGGCTGCCAGGTCAACCTATTGACAAAACCATGGATGGGCATCGGGTACTCACGGTCCCCGTACCGGTAGGAACCAAGGCGGCTATCGCCGTGACCTGTGCAGATCTCCTCTAGCTGCCTTGCAGTGAAGTTCCGTCCCACCGCAGGCCACAACAAAGGAGCCCTACCCTGCCAACCGGCAATGGGTCGATAATCACCGGCCCGATACAACAGTTCCAGATTCTCCTCCACAAGCCTCAGACTGGCCAATTCCGCCCCCTGTTCCGGATTGATCAAGGCGATCCAATGGTCGTTTTCGATCCTGAGCATCGGCGTTATCCCTTCCAGGGGCTAGGGCCAAAGCCCCAGCCCAAATTACACCGGCACCTCTTTGCCCTTTTCCGCGGAAGCATAGACGGCATCGAGGATCCGCATCACTACTAATCCATCGTCAATGGTACTGATACACTCTTCTTTCCCTTGGATGCAATTGACGAAATGGTTGATCTCCCTTTGGAACATGCCACCGAAATCCTCACCCTTTACCTTCGGCTCTAAATCCATCAGATAGGGACCAAAACCGGTGAAGAATTCCGCCTTGGGGAAGAGGGCAAAACCGCCCCGATTACCATAGAAATTGGCTTCGAGCACATCGTGCTTGATGTGCAGATCAAAACTGACATCCAAGTTCAAGGTAAAGCCACCGGCAAACCGGATCAAGGCCACCGCCTGGTCCTCCACAGTGGAGATATCCATATCCTGATCTGCAGACCGGTACCAGTCATAGCCCTTGATGTTCTTCCGCATGCCAATGCGATCAAAGGTCACAGCACTCACCGCAAGGGGTTCCGGTTTCCCTGCCAGATACCAAGCCAGGTCTACCATGTGCACTCCCAGATCAATCAGGGGACCACCGCCGGAACGGGATTTGTCCGCGAACCATCCCCCCGGGTTGCCGCAACGGCGAACGCACTTGGCATTGGCATAGTAGATCTCGCCCATGAGGCCTTGCTCCTGGAAATACTTAAACATCTCCACATGGCTGCTGAAACGACGGACAAACCCAATCTGCAGAAGTTTACCGGTCCGGCGGGCCGCTTCCTGCATCTGGGTCGCCTGGGCGGCATTCATGGCCGCCGGTTTCTCACAAAGCACATGACAACCGGCCTCCAAGGCCTTAATGGACAACTCCGCGTGGGAGTTGTTCCAAGTGCAAATGCTTACCCCGTCCAACTCCAGTTTGAGCAGATCATCGGCATTGGTAAAGCAATTATCCACACCGATCCGGGCACCAACGGACTTAACCCGCTCTTCGTTGATATCACACAACCCCACAATCTCCACCGCGGGATTCTTTAGGTAGGCATCGATGTGCACCTGACTAATGGACCCCGTGCCGATGATCCCAATTCTCACCTTGTCAGCCATAGATCCATCCCCCTTAACCTATGGGTTTCCTCGTTCTTCGCCAATGCTACCGGACTACCTCTGCCCAGCGCCAGCTGATCCAGTATTCTATCGTTATAACCAAACTCCTGCCTCTTCACCAACAAATCCGAGTCTTGTTAACCTTTGGGCTTTGACGTCCCCAAGTGCCTATGTTAGACTACTGGCCGGGTCTTGACCCGATGTCTTCCAATAAAAAAGGGACTTAGGGGGGATACCTTGGTTAAAAAACAAGGGCTGTTCCTGTTGTTGCTGTTTGTACTGTTGGCCGGTGTAGGATCAGCCATTGATACACAAAAGAACATCATAACCGGATATGTAACCTGTGAAGAATCACAATTGCCTCTAAAAAGCGGTGTAATCACCTTGGGAGAATACCAAGCACCCATCAGGGAGGGACGTTTCCACCTGGAAGGCATCCCGCCGGGGATGTATGAGGCGGTGGTGGATGGAACCTACCGACGGCCGGTACGGGAAAAGGTATTGGTAGGCCTGGGCATTCAGGAGAAAAACTTTGTGGTGCCCTGTGAGTTCAACGAAGAGGACGTCCAACTCCTAGCCCGGATTACCCACGCAGAGGCCGAGGGAGAAAGCCTGGAGGGGAAGACCGCGGTGGCGGCTACGGTGTTAAATCGGGTAAAAAACGAAAACTACCCCGACAGCATCGCCGGAGTAGTTTATCAACGGGTTAATGGTATTTATCAATATAGTCCTGTGGCCGATGGCCGCATCAACCTGCAGCCAGGACAAGAGTCCAAACGGGCAGCCTATCTTGCCTTAGCCGGCGAAGATCCCACCAAAGGAGCCACCGGCTTTTACAATCCCCGGAAAACCGGGGACCGATGGGTACGGCAACATCCAGTCACCACCGCAATCGGTGGACACGTCTTCTTCCGGTACTAGCGCTGTCCCGGGTGCTTTCCTGCCCTAATGTCGATCCCACCCAGAATCACATTGCAGACCAAGACAAGCCGCGGCGGGCGACCTTCTCCCCTTTGCATAGAACGGGAGGCAAACAGGCCGCCCGCTTCCTCGCCGAAAAACTCCACGCCTCCCAGGAACACATTCCCTTGACACACAACGTCCAGGTCCGGAGGCAAGATTACATCAATACCGCCCATGACGGCGGTCAGATGCAAGGTAACGGTCTCTGCGGGCAACGAGATCTTAGTGAGATCCAGGTCAATGCCACCCATGAAGGCAATAAACTGGTCACTGGTGAGCTCCGATTCTTTATCCAGCTCCAAATTGTTCCAGAAGCTAAAGCGGCCCTTCCCCCTCCAACGGGTACCCTCCCGGAAGAGGAACCAACCGAGGAGAATGAGCATTACAGGCCAGAGGAAATCCACGAACTGGCTGAAACTGACGTCCCACCAGTTTAACTTGTTGCCCAAGAGTATTCCACTAGCCACAAAGATCAACAAGGGGAAGAAGAGTCCCTGGCGACGTTTTGCCAGTGTCTCCACCGTTCCCACAAGGCCCCAAAGCAGGGGAACCAAAGGCCAATAGGTGTAGAACACTTCCCCTGGCTGAACCGACAACATTCCGAAATTGCCTAACAAAAGCACTGTGCCCAGAACGATGATCCCCAGGCCCAAGGCCATCTGACTGGCAGCTCCCAAAGCGTCCTTCCTCCCCCGGTACATCCCTTTTTCTCAATCATAGCACTTGGGGAGCACCCAGGGAAGAAGGCGCTCCTCTTTTTTTTTTAGAATCGCAGGCCCGTTTCCGTCTCCGTCAGGATCTTTTCCTTCACGGGGGCCGTCACCAAACTAACCACTATCAACAACAGGGTGGAAGCCAGGAGGCCAAAGATGCTGAAATGGACGGGCAATGGCGCCACAAACTGATGCCACCAACCGGCAATCACAGCCACCACCAGGCCGCCGATCATGCCCGCAAGCCCACCTTCCCGCGTGGCCCGCGGCCAGTACAGTCCCGCAAGCAACGGCACACAGTATACCGAAAGCATCAGCCCGATCCCCATCCAGACTAGCCAGGCAAGCAACTCTGGGGGTTTCACCGCCACCAGGAAGGCTAAAAGCGCCGTCACCACCACGGCACCCCGGGTGATCTTGCGCAGACTTGCTTCGCTAGCCTTAGGACGCAGATACTGTTTGTACAAATCCCAGCCAAATAGAGTGGCAATGGTCAGAAGCAAACGGTCGGTGGTCGACATCACCGCGGCTAGGACAATCACCCCAAACACAGCCCAGGCCACCGTCGGCAGAGAGTATTCAATGGCAGCGATCAGGGACGAGTCAGGGTGGGGCACTTCCAGAACACCATCGATCACCATGGAACGGGCCGCGAAACCACCGAACTTAATGAGGACGAATACGAGAAAATAGATGATGAACGTGGCTAAGGGCCCCCAGCGATAATACTCGTTCTTCCGGGCTGTAAGCACGTTATTGAGGGCATGGGGTGCGGTGGCCAACCCAAAGGACAATAGGAAAAAGAAGGAAAGCAAGAACAATGGAGTCAAGAAGGCATCACTGGCAGTGGGATGCACTTGGGGAAAGGCCACGGCCACCAGGTTTGGATTGACCAGGGCAAGGTTCTGGTTAATATGTGCCAAACCCCCCGCCTTGCTGACCACAAGGGGAACCAATGTCAACACACCCACAAACAGAGCTAGTCCCTGGTAGAGGGCGATTCTCGCCACCGCGAAAAGCCCACCGAGGAAAACATAAACGGTGACGATGATCGTCGCGATTAAAAGGGACCAGAAGTGATCCAGGCCCAAGAGCCACCCTAAGACAATACTGATGGCCCGGAATTGGCCCACCAGGTAGATAAAACTCATGATGATCCCGGCAATGGCGGACACCGTCCGTACTGCCACCGGCGAATCATAGCGATGGGCCAGGTAGTCTTGCATAGTGTTATACTTGAACTTGCTGCTTATCCGATGAATCTTGTTACCGAAGAAGATCATCAATACCGGAATGCTCAGACAGGCAAAGACAGCCTCCCACATGCTGGGCCATCCCGCCAGATACCCCAGCCCACTGGAACCCAGTACAGTCATGCCGCTCATCATCGAGGCAATCAGCAGCACCAAAAAGTTAAGAAAACCGATATCGCGGCCGCCCACCATGTACTCTTCAGAAGTGGAGACCCGCTTCGAAGCCCGATACCCCACCAGGAAGATGAAGACAAAGTAGGCTGCGATAATAACCGCGGCCAACCCTTGCTGTGACATTTGTTATACACTCTCCTGTTCCGCAAATACCTTTCTTTTTCTCTCCACGGCCCCTACTTCCCCTATGGTCCCTTCACCAGGGAAGGATTGACCCCAGAGGACCAAGAGAATAATAATGCCCGTGGGCACTAGGGAGAAAACTAATGACGTATGGAGCGGTAACCCGAACATTTTTTAGGCACCTCCGCAAAATTTTCGTCCCGGTTATAGGGCACGAATCATTATATTCGGCAGCAAGTTTTCTATTCCTGCCGAAGTACGCAATTTTATACCCGAATATTTTAGCAGGATTCGGTCCTCCGGTGTCTAAATACAGATGTAATCTTTGGAATATTGGGGGAGTACAGCTGTGGATCAGAAAGACCATGTAGCCCTTGATGAATTGGATTTCAAGATCATCGAGTACCTCATTGAAGACGGGCGGACGCCCTACACACAAATCGCCGACGAACTGGGCATTACGGAGAGCACTGTGCGTAAACGGGTAACCCGCATGCGGGAACAAGGGTACATAAAGATCCGCGCTATCACCGACCCGGTGAAGCTAGGTTACACCACCCAGGCTATCGTCGGTGTGCAATTGGACACGAAGGATCTCCCCAAGTCACTGGTAATTCTGAAAGGGTTCGATGAGATTACCCACATCAGCGTCTGTGCCGGGGTCTACGATCTTGTCTTGGAGATCCGGGTAAAAAGCAACGAAGATCTGTTCAACTTCCTGACCGAAAAACTCCGCAAGACACCGGGCATCGCCAAGAGTGATACCCTTCTGGTGCTAAAAACCGCCAAGGATCGGTTCCTGCAGTACTGACGAAAAGACCAAGCAAAGTTCAGCCCATACGAATCCGGGCCTGTGGGAAGGATATCGCTCTCCTCTCCACAGGCCCGAAATATCGTCCAAAACCGGGGTTTTACCTAATTGGATCGTAACCTACTTCCTCCAGGAACTACACAAATCTCAAGTCCCCTTCTCCTCCTGACAAGCGGCCACCTGGGCCTGGAGCCAGACAAGTTCTTCCGGGGTAGTCACAAGGCCAATCTCCAGCTCATAAAGCCGTTCCTCCTGGGGCGCAAGGTTCTGCAAGGTACCCCTCTCCCGTTCTTTGGCCCGTCCTTCCACCCGGCAGTTGGCCGGCTCAAAGCCCAAGACATAGGTTCCCTGTCCCAACATTTTCCACTGGGTGAACTGGGACAGCTGACCGGGTCTGTATTTAACATACACCCCCAGCCCCTGTGCCAAGGTCCGATTGACGAGGGCCACCCAAGTAAAACCGGTGGAATCTTGACCCAACCGGTGGTAATAGACTTGCTCCTGGAATCCTTCCTGGGGACCTGTGAGCTTGTTCCACTCCCCCAGACCCCGGGCCGCTACCGCATCCCGGGGAGTCACCTCTAGGGTGGGCAACCAAAGCTCCGCCTCAGGTCCCAACAGGGGAAAACCTAAGTTGATATGATACAACAACATATGGGGTGTTTCCACAAAGCCACAATTCTCCACTTTATCCTGAATCAGCAGACGGTTTTCTCCAAGCTTCGTCTCGATCCTCCGGTGAAATACCAGGTTTTCCCCGAACACCACGGCTTCCCGCATCTTCCCCTCCACCCGGAGAACATAATCGTCCCCCTGCCACTGTCCTCCCACGAAGGTCTCCCTGGCAGGAATATGGGAAATGCGACCGTGCAACCCCAGTTCTTCGCCGGCATCGGTGGAGGGAGCACCTGCGGTGGTAAGACCGCAGGTGGCCACCAGCCCACCGTGGAAGCTACGCAGCCAGCCAGTGCCCCGGGGATCGAAATGGCAGGGAGCCACAGGACCTGTAGGTGAACACCACGCCAGGGGGATCCCCCGGTAGTCTGTCCGGCCAATGTCCATACCGCGACTCAGCAACACTTCAAAACTAAGACCCGTTCCCGTGCGGACCTGTACAACCTCCACGCCTCCTTGTAAACCCTCGCGGATCCGCAGGCGTTCCACGCCCCCCACCTGGGAGACATCTCCTACCCACTGCAACAGTTCCTGCTTGGTGTAGTCCTTGCCGAAAAGCTGCACCATAACACCGCCTCCTAACCGCGCCCCCGGGGGTATTCATGGACCAAGAGGTATTTGGCCGGTTCATCCTCAATCACCGCAGGGAATCGTCCCACTTCGTCAAGAAACCGGTTATCGGTACGATCGTCATTCACCTGGGAGACCTCGCCCAAGAGCACCTTCCCGGTCCCCTCCTCCCCCCAAAAGCGGTGGTAGACGTAGGGCTTCAGGGTGATGCTCTCCCCCGGTGTCAGGCGGACAATGCTTCCGGCCGGCACTTCATACTGCCGTCCATCCTGGTGGACCGTGACGGGGGTGTCGGCTAGTTTTTCGTCATCGGTGGAGTTATACAACTGCACCAAAAGGTTACCCCCACCCCGGTTGATGATATCCTCCATCTTGAGGCGGTGGAAATGGAAGGGGGTAACCTGGTTCTCCTCCACAATCATCACCTTCTCCGCGTAGGGCTTGGAATACTGGGTTAACTCCAAGTTCCCGTTCCGGAGGGTGAAGAGCAAAAGACCCACCTTGTAAAAATCGCCACTGCCAAAATCCGTGACATCCCATCCCAGCATGTTGTCCCGGATCTCATCATACTCCCTGCCCTTCTGGGCCCATTCTTCGGGGCTCCAAAAGGCAAAGGGGGGTAGATGAAACCTGTGCTCCTTCAAGAACGCGATGGCTTCAGTAATCAAGGCGTTAATCTCAGAGCGCTTCATCCTTGGGCAGCGCCTCCTCACTTAAGGTATATTGTCACCACCTCGTGGGCCTTGAGGGGAACTCGCACCTGGTTATCCTCCACATCCAAAGAGGCCCCTTTGCGCTCGAAAAAGTCGCAAAGGTACGCTTCCTGCACGGGGAAGGCCAGCTGGATCCGAGCATCTCCGGCCACACCTGCCGTCTCGTAAAGCCGCAGCACTACCCCCTGTCCGTCCTCGGCCAGTTTCAAGGCACTGATCATGACATTCTCCGGCTCCAGGGACAGGAAGCTGTAAACTTTGGAGAAGGAGCCTCCATGGACATCGGTCTTCTCCGCAGCAAGAGGCAGGTTGAAATCATAGGCCATCCGGGTGACCCGGGCAGGATCGAAGGACCCGGCATAGGGATACAGAGCAAAACGAATGCGATGCCGTCCCTGTTCGGTGACGGGATCAGGATCGTAGCTGCTTCTTAACAAGTTCAGGCGCAGAACCCCCTCATGGAAGTTGTGCCCGTACTTGCAGTCGTTAAACAGGGCCACATTGTAGGGGGTAGCCGCCAGCCGCCCCGATACGTTGAACCACTTTTGGGCGGGCAGATCGTGGGAAACCCGGGGATTTTCTAAATACCCGAAGGGGATCTCCCTGGTGCTCTTCGCATCGTCCAGGTTCAGGGGAAATACGGCACAAAGACCGGGTACACCATAGCTGGGGGAGCCCACTTCCCGCCAATCGATCTCCAGATCGAAATCCACCCGCGGAATTCCAGGAGGTAGACTGATGGTGAGTTTAACCTTATTGCCTCCGCTTTCTCCCTCCCACTGGAAGGCGGGCATGTTTTGCCAGGACAGCTTTTGTAAGACTCCAGTGGAGATGATCTCCCGTTTGGCGATGGGTCCAATGGCCCAGGAACTCATCCCGTGGGGTGCTTCCAGATAGTGCTCCAAGACACCCAAGGGCCGCTGGGGATTGGACAGCTCCAGGTCATTTTTCTTATCATATAGGCTGACGATCCCGCCGTTGTCCTTGGACAGCTGGATCCGGAAGAACTCGTTTTCCAACACCGGCTGCACATCGATCTCCTTGCGCTCCCAGTGGGAAAGGCTGAAGATGGGACGGGGCACCTCCTGGGGCTCTACCTGGTAAACCCGCCAGCCCATAGCAGGGACATCCTTAGCTACGAAACGCAGCTTAAGGAACTCCACAAACCAGTGTCCTCTCTCAATGATCTCCACGGGAACGACGTTGCCCTCGGGATCCCTTAACTGGAGGGCTGGGGTATGCCGAGAGACATCCCACAGAGTAAAGGTGACCGTATCAGTCCGCGTCCAAGGGGATGGATTCCAAACCACGATGGGAGTCCCTGTTCCCTGGGTATCAATCTGGGATGCCAACAGGTTCTTCGCCCGGGTAATCACCATCTCGGATAGAGTTCTGGTCTCCTGGAACAATCCTTGGGCGTGCAGATAGGTGTCCCGCACCCCGGAGCCAGGGAGAATGTCGTGAAACTGATTGAACAAGACATTGCGCCAGGCCTCCTGCAGCTGCTCCGCAGGATAGGGTAGGTCACCTAGCTTGTGACCCATGACCCCGTAGGTCTCACCGAGGGAGGAGATGAGCTCACCTTTACGGTTAGCATACTTAATGTTGCTTTGGGAGGTGTAGCACCCGGGGAAGACGTAGTTCAGCTCACCCCGGTGCACCGGAATCCCTTCGGGCTTAGCCGCAGCCTTCTCAAAGAAAGCATGGACAGTGCTAAACTTGATCGTAGGAAACAGGGGCCACTGCTGCATCTCCAAAGCCTTGAGAATGTCACGCCGAGTGGGACCGCCCCCGTGGTCGCCAACACCGTAAACCACTAAATAATCCTGAAGACCCGTATGCTCTTCAAAGGGCAGGACTTCCAGGGCATCTTCGGGGGAAATGGTATGGTTGTACCACTGTTTGTTGGAGGTTAGCACCCTTGCCCCCTGTGGCCCTTCCCACCAGAAAAGGACCTTGTTCACATTGCAGCGACAGAAGTAGTAGTACTTAATCCCCGCCTTTTGCAGGATCTCTGGGGTTGTGGCCGCATGACCGAAGGTATCTGGCTCCCAGTCCACCACAATCTCGTCGAACCCGATGCCAAACTTTTCCTTTATGAACTGCTTGGACTGGAGGATCTGCCGCACAATGGCCTCTCCGGAGCTGATATTCCTGTCCCCTTCCACCCAGGTGTTTGCGGTAATCTCCCAGCGGCCTTCGGCCACCTTCTCCTTAATCTGGGCAAGAACCTCCGGGGCATACTTGTCCATGGTCCAGTAGGTTACCGCCTGGCTTTGGGAAAAGGTCAACTGGGGGAATTCTTCCATCAATTTCAAGACAGTGGTAAAGGTCCGGTAACACTCATCCACAGTCTCGGGCCAGTCCCACATCCAGTTCATGTCAATGTGGGCATGACCCACGTAGTGAATGGTATAGGCCTTGCAAAGGGAGTCTAAGGGGCGCAACTCCTCCTCCCATTGGGCCAACACTTCGGAAAGGGATACTCCCGAGGCCAATTGTTCCCGGGCCACTGCTGTTGCGCTTTCCACCAGCTTTTTGTGTTCCGGATATCGTTCTACCAGCTGTTGCACAAATTTGGCCTGATATTCAAACCTTTGTAGCGTCTTTTCCGCCTCTTGAGCACAACCGCGCAAGAGAGTATTCAATGCACTCTCCGCCATCCCGCACATCCTCCCTGGAAAGTAATATGCTCATCATCTTGTTTAACTGGACTGGCGGATCACCAGTTCCGTGGGCACAATCACCCGCCAGCCAGGGGTTTCCCATCCCAGCGGCCAGTTTACCAACATGGCCGCAGCAATTTCCCCCATACGTTCCTTATGGATGCGGACCGTGGACAGGGAAGGGGTGGTGTAAACACCCATCTCAAGGTCGTCGAAGCCCACCACCGAAACATCCTCTGGAATCCGTATGCTCTTTTCCTGAAAGGCCCGCATAAGACCGGTGGCCATGTCCTCCACAGAACAACACCCGGTACTCAACACCGCCAGCTCCGGTCGGAAGTCCCCAGGACCCTCCTCCACCGCCGCCCGGTAACCGTAATACCTCTGCCGCATGCAGGGATGGTCCTGCTCCCCGCTGACAAAGGCTATCTGTTGGCGACCCCGCATGTAAAGGTGTTGCACTGCCTGGTAGGCACCGTGGAAGTTGTCCGGCTCCACCACCGGAAGTGACTCGTGTTCAAAGTCCACCAAGACAATCTTGACACCCGTAGCCAATAGACGTTTTAGAAGCTTTGCTGAAACAACCGCGGCCACGATGACACCGTCAATTTTGAATTCCTTAAGCTCCCCAAAGAGCCACTCCACGGACTCCTGTCCGTCGAAGGTAAAGAGGTTCACCCGCATGTTATCTTTGTTGGCCCTTTTCTCTGAACCCAACAGGACCCTTGTGTAAAAGAGCTCGTGGGTGCCAAAGTACTCTTTACTGATGATAAACCCGATCTTCTTCACCACTTGCTGCCGCTTGGCCGCAAGTTTGTCCAGATATCCAAGTTTTTCAGCAGCCTGTAGGACTCTCTGCTTGGTTTCCGCGCTAATCTTCGGTGAATTGTTCAGGGCCCTAGATACTGTGGCACAGGAGACGCCCAACAGTTCCGCAATATCCGACATGCTGACCACGTTTGCCACATCCTTCTTGGGGTAGCGATATATGTTTTCTTTACGCATACGGGAAGTCCTGCAAAGAGAAAATTTTCCTTAATACCTTTAGTGCTAAAGTCCACATATGGGGGCTAGTAAGGTCATCGCTAAGCCAGAGCAGCATAAAGACCTCTTCCGCCGCAGGAAACTTCCGCCAGGGAACGAAATAGTCATGTATTAGACAATTATGCATGAGAAGTTGACGTCAATGGTGCAGTTTTGTCGGCACTGTGGGACGAAGGTCAGCGATGAGAACATACCCTGCACCAATTGTGGTGTGCTGCCCCTCAACAGCAACAAATTCTGTCAGGCCTGTGCCAGTCCGACCCGTCCTGCTCAGGAAGTATGTGTAGAATGTGGAGCCGTGCTTCTAGCACAAGAATATTCGGACACAGGAGCAACACCTTTAGTGAAGATCTCCGCGTGTCTGTTTCCTTTGGTGGGACTCATCCTGTATCTGGTCTGGAAAGACGAAAAGCCCCAAAGTGCCACCACCGCCTGCCGTTGGGCGTTGATCGGTGTTTTGCTCAATATCCTGGCGGTATCCCTTGGCTTTTGTTCGGGATTAGTTTCGATCGTCGGGCTGAACATACATATGTAGAACAATTCGGACGCTATTCGAAGCAGAAACAAGCTACCTTAGATAAGCATATTTCACCATTCCGTTGCGTAGAAGAACCGACGGACCATTGTTAAACGCAGAACACAACGGAATATGTTAAGAAGCCCACCGATTGATGCGGGATTTACTCCGGCTTCCCGCGACATCCTGTTGGAATTGATACTAGAGTCCATTGTCTAACCTCAGGCAGGAAAGTTACTACAAGCATAGAAGTCATTAACAGTGAAGCTTTAGGTAAGGTCTTCAAAAAGGGAGCTGGCCTTGATGTTCTGTCGAGAGTGCGGCATGGAGATTAACGATAAAGCGGAAATATGCGTGCACTGCGGCGTACGGCCGCTTAATAGTGATAGATTCTGCCAGGCCTGCGGGGCGGAAACACGACCGGGACAGGAAGTCTGCATCATCTGTGGAAACCGGTTAAAGCGTTTAAGCGACACCGATGAATCCTTGGGGCTGGTAAAAGCAGTGTCCTGCTGTTTCCCCTTGATCGGCGCGGTCCTGTATCTAGTTTGGAAAACCGACAAGCCGAAAAATGCGGACACCGCCTGCAAGTGGGCCTTGATCGGCCTGCTTGTGGAGGCTGGTCTCTACTTATTCTCCTTTTGCCTTGGTGTCCTTTCCATGTAGGAGAACGGTAAATTGAATGGGAACAAGTTGCTTCAACTTCTGTTCATGTGTCATCGTTTGCCGGAGCGTTCCTTCTTCATCAGAGGACGTCAGTTGCCCTTATGTGCTCGATGCACCGGAATCCTCATTGGCTACTTTTGCGGCGGTATCTACGCCTTGCTGTGGGGAGCCTTGCCTTTGCCAGTGACAATCCTCTTGATGGTTCCCCTGGTCATCGATGGCACCGGACAGTATCTTGGCTGGTGGATGAGTACCAACCCCAGAAGATTAATCACGGGGATCATGGCCGGTATCGCCACGGATTTCTTGGTGTACTATGCGGTTATCTTCGGGTTTCGGCAAGGTGTGCTGCTGGGACAATTTCTTAAACAAAGGTGACGGGTCAATATGTATTGTACTAACTGCGGTGCGGAGATCTCCGACAAAGCTGAGTATTGCCCCCGGTGCGGCTTTCATCCTAAGAAACAGCGCAATTTCTGCAACCAATGTGGGGCTGCTTTGAAACCCAATCAGGAACTCTGCATACAATGCGGAAAGTTGATCAGAACCGCTCCATCGGTTACACGTTTAGCGCCGTGGGCTGCGGCGCTGATCTCCTTCTTCATCCCCGGGTTAGGCCAGATTTTGGTGGGTCAGGTAGTGAAGGGATGTGTGATCCTAATCCTCACCCTGACCGCTTTCCTCTTCGGCCCCATTATCAACATCCTTGCGGCCTTAGATGCCTATCTCATCACCAAGAAGATCAACCGAGGCACCGCGGTAGGCCCATGGGAATTCTTTTGAGAGATCGGCATTGTTGCCGAATGAGAAGCGGTATCAGCTAAGCATCTTTAGCGGCTTAGACGAATTGACACTAATAAATTGGGAGGTTAACAAACATGAAAAAACTTACTTTCGGGTTGATCATAGGAAAACGGGGCTTTTTCCCCGCACACCTGTGTGAGACCGGACAGCAGGAAATGATCGAGGTTATCAAGTCTCTGGGCCATGAGGTGGTCTGTCTCACCGATGGGCCCGCAGGGCTGGAAGGGATCGAAGATGCCCAACGATGCGCCAAGCTCTTTGCTGAACATGGAGAGGAAATCAGTGGTATTGTCGTGAGTCTGCCTAACTTCGGAGACGAGCGAACTGTGGCCAATGCCATCCGGTGGTCCGGTTTAAATGTTCCGGTTCTTGTACACGCGTTCCCCGACCAGGTAGATAAGCTGGACATTGACCATCGGCGGGACAGTTTTTGCGGAAAGATCTCCGTCTGCAACGTCCTGCGGCAGTATGGAATTCCCTTCTCCCTCACCCGTTCCCATACGATCAGCCCGAGCAGTGACGAGTTCAAAGAAGATCTTCAGTGGTTTGCCGGGGTCTGCAGGATCGTAAAGGGATTGAAGAATCTAAGGTTGGGGGCCATCGGCACCCGCCCCGCGGCCTTCGCTACCGTCAGATACAGCGAGAAAATTCTAGAACGGGCCGGCATTACGGTGGAACCCATTGATCTTTCCGAGATCCTTGGCCGGGCCCAATCCCTGGGAGATCAGGATGCGGCCGTACTGGAAAAACTCGCGTCCATCGAGCAGTACATTACCATCAACAGTGGCAACAAGGATAGTCTGTTGCGGATGGCCAAGTTCGGAGCAGTGATCGATCAATGGGTCAAAGAGCACAACCTGAAGGGAACTGCCATTCAGTGCTGGACCTCCCTGGAGGAGAACTTCGGGATCACGCCCTGCAGCATCATGAGCATGCTGACGGACCAGCTTATCCCCAGTGCCTGCGAAGTGGACATCACGGGCTTGATCAGCATGTACGCGCTGCAGCTGGCCTCGCAAGAAGCCAGTGCCATCGTGGATTGGAACAATAACTACGGTAACGATCCGGACAAAGTAGTGTTTTTCCACTGTAGCAACTATCCGAAGAGCCTACTGGAGACCTCAGAAATGGGTGAACACAAGATCATTTCCCGGGACGTGGGTAGGGAGAATGCCTTCGGCACTGTCTGCGGCCGCCTTAAGAGCGGACCCTTCACCTTTGCTCGGATCACCACCGATGATACCAGCGGCCAGATTCGAGCCTACCTCGGAGAGGGCACCATGACCTCGGATCCAGCGGAGACCTTCGGCGGATACGGAGTGGCCCAGATTCCCGGCCTGCAGGATCTCATGAAATATGTATGTTACAATGGATTTGAACACCATGCAGCCATCGGCTATGGGAACTACGCTAGCATGGTATATGAGGCCTTCACCCGTTACCTCAACTGGGAGACCTACTACCATCAAGAGTAGAAGTACCAGGGTCACCTTTAAAACGAGCCATGTGCTAGGATCACATGGCTCGTTCTTTCATTATTGCACCCGCATCCCTGTCAGTGGAACGAAATATTGCAACAGTGTTGAGTGCTCTATCGTTGTTGTTTATAGTAGTCTAAACGGGTGGACAAAACCTGCAGTTCCTACTCTATCTAGCCTCTCTCGGGTTGTGTGTGTCCATCTAGACCAAACGAAAAAACGTTTTACAGTGAGACTAGAGAAAAGTGGCCCCAAACCATTGGGACAGAAGGATTTGAAGACCTCCAGCCTTGTCGGCGTTGTGTAGGGGAAAGAGAAAGGAGGGACCATGAAGTCTTGCCCAAGGCTATGGTATAAACCCGGGCTAGCCGCAGAACCATTGTGTCAATTCCCCAGTCTAGTTTTCATCGATTCGCTAGTGTAGCGCCAGCCACATAATTGTCTCGGGGGCACCTTTCCTTTTACACAGGAAGGTGCCCCTTAGATCTAGGACTCTGAGACTACTTTTCCACCCACACTTTCCCCACCGGATCGTAGGTCCAGGCCTCGTCGAGAGGAAGGAACAAACGTTCCCAGGGTCTTCGCATCATCTGCAAAGTATACTCCCAATCCTCCACTCCGGCGGTGGCATCAAGTTTCCGAACGTTTTGCGCCCCTACGGCGCAGGCCGCGTTCACCGTCTCCTCCAGGGTACATCCCCGGAGCATAGCCATTAAGAAGCCTGCGATGGAACAATCCCCGGCCCCGGTGGCCGAAGCAAAGGTCTCTGGTTTGTAACTGGCGCAAAACAGCTTGCGTCCCGCCCAATTGTTCAGATCCGCCGGTGCACCCAGGCCCAGTTTCGCAGCAGATAGAGCCGCTTTGGTCTGAACGTGGTATCCCAGTACACCGCACTTGATACCCACTATTGATGCACCAAGGTCCAAGAAGTCACCGGCCAGCTTCACCGCAAGAGAGGGAATGTGTTCTTCCCGTTTCTGCGGATTCAGAGAGTCGAAATCTTTATAGGCCGCCGGGTCCCATAAAAGCAGGGCCTCCTCCAGACTAGGCAGGAACACATCCACATAGGGCAGAACCCGGCGGAAAATGAGGGGCCAGTCGGCCTTGAGCGCCTCACTGTGGGGATCGGGCATAGCCAGATCCAAAGATACCGTAAGCCCGCATTCTTTTGCTTTCTTGACCAGGCGAACCAGCTCTTCCCCTTGGTTAGCGTACATGGCCTTCATCAGGGGCGGGTAACCGAAATGAAACACCTTCGCCCCGGCAACGGCTGCCTGGTCCACATCCGCCGCGGTAAAGGTATCATTGCACCCGGGATAGTGGAAAAAAACCCGATCGGTACTGGCCGGCGACATAACAATGGTGTAGGAGGTCTGTTCTCCCTTCCGCACCATCCGGTCCGCCTCCGGAACATAGCGCCCCAGGATACTGACCGCCACCGTTCCCAGATAATCATCCCCGACCTTGCCCATCAATCGAGTCTTTGCTCCCAATTTAATCAGGGCGATACCGGTGTTGGACACGGCACCGCCGGTGCTAAACTGCAATGGCCCCACATGATTCAGCTTCCCCGGACGCACCATCTCCGCCAAGGGCACGTGGGAACTGTGGAGAAAGGTAGGGATCAGATCTACCGTAACAAGGCCGGCCACAATTACTTCATAACCCGTCATCTTTCTTGCCCCCTAAGCTTTGCCTTCGGAACCGAAGACCTTGATCTTTTCTCTGACACACCGGGATACAGTGCTTTTCAGGATCGTCAACAGATCCGGAAGCCGAGTCACACTACCATCAGTTACGGCCCTTTTGGCCTCCTTTACCGCTTCCACTGACATTTCCGTAAAATAGTTGACTTTGCTAATCCCGGCTCCGATGGCCGCTTGGAAATCCTCATCACTAAGACCCGAACCCCCGTGCATCACCAAGGGTACAGCCACCAAATCTCTGATCTTACGCAGGCGTTCCAGATCTAGCTGCGGCTTGCCCTTGTAAAAGCCGTGGACAGTGCCGAAGGCCACGGCCAAGGCATCGATCCCCGTGGCTGCCACAAATTCTACTGCCTGCTCGGGAATGGTAAACCTGGTGGGATCCGCGGCTTGGGCCTCACCGGTTCCTTCACCGCCCAAAACACAGCCCAACTCCGCCTCCACGCTGATCCCGGCCCCATGGGCAATCTGCACGATCTCCCTGGTGCGGGCCACATTATCCCCATAGGGCAGGGTAGAACCATCGAACATCACCGCGGTACAGCCGAAACGGATCGCTTTCATCACCGTGTCGAAATTCAGACCATGGTCCAGATGGAGCACCACTGGGATCGGTGCCTTAGCCGCCTGGGCCCGGGCCACAAAACAGGCCTCCTCCAAATCTATGTATTTGAGATGCACTTCCGCGATGCTCAAGATGACCGGTGAGCGAAGTTCCGTGGCCACATCAAGAATGGGCTCGATCATGTCGAGCCCCGTAATGTTGAAGGCCCCTACTGCATAACCCGCCTTCCGGGCAGGTCCGAGGACCGTTGGCAGATCTACTAAGGGCATTTGGTTTTCCTCCTTGAAGTTCCCCATCACTACATGCCATTGAGTATGTACCGTTTTCCCTGGGGAATGAACACAGTGGAATCTCGATTATCGAGTTATCTATGTAAATTTTCTGTATCAGCGGAGAAAATCCTTCGTCAACCAGGGACAATTACAGAGGCTAGGTTCCCTCTCCAGGGGGGATAGATCGTAGCGGAGCCTACCTTTGGTAGCACGGGTCGGTCTATCTGTGGTATCATGGTAACAAAATATCCGGGGCGTAGTTAAGGCTCACCCAGGAGTGGTAGAATAAGTAGAACAACAAGACAGCGACAATGGTCCTAATTCCTTGGAGGTGTGAGGCATTGACAGATAACCACATAATCAAGACAATCGCCAATACCATACGGGGCTTGAGTGCCGACGGGGTACAAGCGGCCAATTCGGGACATCCCGGCATGCCCTTAGGCTGTGCGGAAATCGGGGCGGTACTTTTCACAGAAATCCTCAAACATGATCCTTCGGATCCCCAATGGCCCAATCGAGATCGCTTCGTCCTGTCCGCAGGTCATGGTTCCATGTTCCTGTACTCCCTGTTGCATCTGACGGGTTATCCCTTGTCTTTGGATGATCTGCGCAACTTCAGGCAGCTGGGTTCCAAAACCCCAGGGCACCCGGAATACGAGCCGTCCCTGGGGGTGGAAACCACAACGGGACCCTTAGGCCAAGGTATCGGCAATGCCGTGGGCATGGCCCTGGCCGAAGCGATGTTGGCGGCCCGTTTCAACACCGCCCAACGGACCATTGTGGATCATTATACTTATGTCCTATGTGGTGACGGCTGCCAGATGGAGGGCATCTCCTACGAAGCAGCTTCTCTGGCAGGGCATCTGGGACTGGGGAAACTCATCTTGATCTATGACTCGAACCAGATCAGTATCGAGGGCAGCACAGACCTGGCCTTCAGTGAAAATGTAGCCCAAAGGTACGCCTCCTTTGGCTGGGACGTCACGGAGATCGATGGACATAACATCGACGAGATCCGCAGTGCGCTCCAAAGGGCCAAGACAATCCTGGACAAACCCTCGTTGATTATCGCCAGGACTAGCATTGCGAAGGGTGCCCCTAATCTGGAAGGATCCGCCGCATCCCACGGTGCCCCCCTTGGGGAAGAGGAGGTCCGTTTGCTCAAGGAAGGTATGGGCTTTCCCGTGGACGAGACTTTCTATGTACCAAAGGAAGTCACAGACTTTTTCCAAGAAAAACGGAGGGAATGGACCGCAGTCCGCAAACAATGGGAAGAATGCTTTGAGCAGTGGAAACAGGAGGCACCCGAACGGTACCAGCTCTATCAGCAGCATTTTTCCGAACAACTGCCTGCAAATCTGGGCTCCGCCATCGAGTTTACGTCCGATGTGTCCACCCGGGATGCAGGTGGAATGGTGCTGAACGCACTGGCCAAGGAACTACCCGCCATCGTCGGCGGTTCCGCAGACCTCTCCCCCTCCACGAAGACAGATCTGAAGGGTGCCGGTGCCGTGACTAGGGACAACTTCCTGGGACGGAACATCCATTTTGGCATCAGGGAACATGCCATGGGTAGCATCCTCAATGGAATGAGCCTCCATGGCGGATTCCGGGTCTATGGTTCCACCTTTCTCGTCTTCTCCGACTACATGCGGCCACCCATCCGGCTGGCGGCTTTGATGGGACAACCGGTGGTATTCGTACTCACCCACGACTCCATCCACGTGGGCGAAGACGGCCCCACCCATCAACCGGTGGAACATATTGAAGCTCTGCGACTGATCCCCAACCTGCATGTGATCCGGCCTGCGGACGCCTGGGAGACCAAGGCCGCCTGGCTCTTCGCCCTGGCCGAAAAAGGCGCCCCCACTGCGCTGCTCCTCAGCCGGCAAAAACTCCCCCTCCTGGAGGGGACTAAGGACTGTCCGATGGAAAAAGGCGGCTATGTCCTCGTGGATGGTGCAGCAGAACCAGACATCGTGCTCATCGGCACTGGAAGCGAAGTGGCATTGTGTGTTGCGGCGGCCGAAGAACTGAGAAAAGAGGGAATCACTGCTCGGGTAGTGTCTGTACCCTGCCGCGAGCTTTTCCTCTCCCAGGATGCTGCGTACATCAAGAAGGTTTTGGGAGACAAGGCACCCCGGCTTGTGGTGGAGGCAGGTCGCACCAGTGGCTGGCATGCTGTGGTCAATGGTAACGGATCTGTAGTCGGGATCGATCGTTTCGGTGAAAGCGGTCCCGGAGAAGAAGTGGCAGAAGCCCTTGGTATTTCTCTCAGTAACGTGGTCAACCAGGCCAAGAGGCTTTTGGGCCATTAGGCAAAATAAGTTCCCTGTGGAGTGACACAAGCAAACTTGTGTCACTCCCTAAGCCTCGGATAGTCCCTAACGAGCCTAGTCCCTGGAAAACATTAAACTCACCAATGGACCTGCGTCTCGGTGCAACGCACTATACCACGTCGATGTATATCCCGTCTAAGTGACAAACATATCCGGCATCTTCCGTCCCGGAAACACTCAGTCCACAGGATTCAGATGTAGTAATCGTCTTGGCAGGAAACCTTAGGTTATCTTCTCTCCGGCTCAGTACGACACCTCATCAATACCATACAAGCACCCGACTTCCCGTCCGAAAAAGCGCGTATACCGGTGAAACCGATCAGAAAAATCGATCACCGCTTCGGCGTCAATCCTTCTAGCAGAGTTCGGCAAGGGCGCCCGGTGGCTAGTGGGCTTCGTCATAAAAGGGAGCAAGGGCGGCGTAAAGCTGGCAGTATTGGGCGTAGGCGACTGCATAGACCGGGGCGGCTTCCCCTTCCACCACCCCTTGGATGCGGATCTGTTCCGCCGCCATCTCCAGACTGGGCAGCCAGCCCAACGCCACCATGGCCAACAGGGCGGCGCCCTGTGCGCTACCCTCCCCGTAGTCTGGAAGCAGGAGCGGTTTACGGAAGACACCGCTAAAGATCTCCAGCCAAAGCAGCGAATTGGTCAGTCCGCCCGTCGCCCGGATTTCCTCCGGCGTCCCGGCCACCTGGCAAAGGGCCTCGTAGACAGTGTACATCTGGAAGGCCACACCCTCCAGAACAGCCCGGGCCAACTCCGCCCGGCCATGGGCCAAAGCCAGATTGAGGAACGCGCCCGTCGCCCTGCCCCGCCAGTGAATACATCTTTCCCCCGCCAAGAACGGCAGGAAGCGCACACCCCGGCTGCCCGGGGGAACGCTTGCGGCTAGGGCAGTAATCTCATCATACCCCAGCTCTCCGGCAAAGAGGTTGTCGCGCAGCCATTTCAAGGCATTCCCGCCGTTGTTCGTGGAGCCGCCCACGATCCACCGCCGATGGCCCAGGTAATAGCACCAGGTGTGCTGATGCGGGCTTAACAGTGGTTCCTTTCGGACCACCCGTAAGGCGCCGCTGGTGCCGACCATCAGGGCCATGCTGTTCGGCTGGACAGCCCCGCACCCCAGGTTGGACATCGCCCCGTCGGAGGCGCCCAGGATCACTGGCACACCCGCGGGAAGCCCCAGGGTTTCCGCCTGGGCGGGCAGAAGCCCATCCAGCACCGTAAAGGGGTCAGCGGCGGGAAGCAAGAACTCTTGGGGCACCCCCAGCTGGGCCGTAAGCCAGGGATCCCAGTCCAGCTTGTGGGTATTAAACACCCCTGTGGCGGAAGCCAGGGACTGATCACTCATCAACCGACCCGTCAGGCGATAAACCACGTAATCCTTGAGGGACATCACCAAGCGGGTACGACGCCACACTTCGGGATGGCACTCCTGGATATAGGCAAGCTTAGCGGGCCAATACATCGGGTGGAACGGGCAGCCGGTACGCTGGTAGAAGCGATCCCCCCAAACCTGCTTCAGCTGGTCCGCCTGGCGCTGGCTGCGGGCATCCGCCCAGGTCCAGGCCCTGGTCAAGGGCCTTTTCTCCCCATCCAGGCAGAGGAAGCTGTGCATGGCTGCGGTCAGGACCAGGCCTGCCACCTGGGCGCCCCGGGGCAGCTGGGAGACAGCGCCGGCAATGGTCGCGCAGGCCGCGGCAAAGATCTCCTCCGGATCCTGTTCCGCTTCCCCGGCGAACCCAGTGTGCAAGGGGTACTCCCTTTGACTGACCGCGAGGACCGTCAAGTCCGCAGTAAAAGCGACGGTACGACAG
>DUMW01000050.1 GCA_012839765.1 Bacillota bacterium | reverse complement strand
TTGAGTGGCTGGTCTGGTTCGATGAGCTGCAGCGGACCCACAAGGAGGAGCTAGACGAGGTGATTCGGTCCGGAGATCCGGTCCTGATGTCGAAGACTTTGCGGCAGATGATGGCAGGAAAGAGGTAGAAGTGCGATGGTAGACAACCTTGTTCCCACAGATTTGCGGGTGGATTACTTGGTGGATCCCTTGGGGCTGGACAATCCTACCCCTAGTTTCTCCTGGCGGGTGGAGTCTTCTGGTCGCGGCGGTTTACAGCGGGGGTATCAAGTCCTGGTGGCGAGCAGTGAGGCCTTGCTAGACCAGGACGTGGGGGACCTTTGGGATTCGGGCTTTGTCCAGGCAGGAAATTCGGTCAGTGTGGTCTATCAGGGGAAGCCCCTGGAAAGTTACGCTGAGTACTTCTGGAAAGTCCGGGTTTGGGACGAACAGGATCAAGTTAGCCCCTATAGTGCACCGGCCCGATTTGAAATGGGGATCTTGGATGAAAGGGAATGGCATGGGGAGTGGATCGGGGTTCCCCATGAACGGCGGCCCCGGGTCAGTGCCCTGTTCCGGCGGGAGTTTCTTCTGGAGAAACCCATCAGACGGGCCCGGGCCTACGTGACGGGCCTGGGTTACTATGAGCTTTGGCTCAATGGTCAGAAGGTGGGCCGAAACGTCTTAGATCCCGGCTGGACTGATACGGATAAACGGGTGCTATACAGCACCTACGACATTGCCCCGTATCTGCGTGTGGGCGAAAACGCCATCGGCATCCTGGTGGGACTTGGTTGGGCTGCCCAACAGCAAACCCTTTGCCAGCTGCGGATTGAGTACGGGGATGGGACTATCACGGAGCTTGTCACCAAGGGAAGTGACAATTGGTGGGCCTCCCTGGATGGGCCTATTCGCTACAACCATCTTTTCAACGGTGAGCATTACGACGCCCGGCTTGAACAGACCGGCTGGGCGGAACCGGGATTTGTGCCCTCCCATGGGGTTTGGCGGGAAGCGGTGACCCTAGAGCCGCCCAAGGGTAAGCTGGTATCCCAGCTCCTTGAGCCCATTCAGGCGGTGGATGAATTAATTCCCCAAAGCATAAGGGAGCCAAAGCCGGGGGTCTACGTCTTTGACCTGGGGCAGAATATTGCCGGGTGGGCCCGGCTCAAGGTCCAAGGCCCCCGGGGAAGTCGAGTTGCTTTGAAGTTTGCGGAGATTCTGCATGAGGATGGGACGGTAAACCAGGCTAATTTACGTTCCGCCCAGGCAACGGATATCTACTTCCTCAAAGGGGATGGGGTGGAGGTATATGAGCCTAGGTTTACCTACCATGGTTTTCGGTATATCCAAGTGGAGGGCTTTCCGGGAACACCCACCAAGGAGGCCATCACCGGTATCGTGGTCCGTTCTGCGGTGAAACCGCGGGGGCAGTTTAACTGCAGCAATGATCTACTAAACCGGATCCACAAAGCCATCTGGTGGACCGAGGCCTGCAACCTGCACAGCATCCCCACCGATTGTCCCCAGCGGGATGAACGGTGCGGCTGGCTCAACGATCTTACGGCCCGGGCGGAGGAATCCATCCTCAATTTCCACATGTATCAGTTCTACCGTAAGTGGCTCGATGACATTGCCGACACCCAAGGGGAAAAGACAGGGGCCATCGCGGATACAGCTCCCTACCAACGGATGTACGGCGGTTACCCAGCGGATCCCGTCTCTAGCTGCTACTTGATCATTCCCTGGTTATTGTATCTCCATTATGGTAACAGGGAACTGTTGGAGAAACACTACGCCGGAATGTGCCGGTGGGCGGAGTACCTCCATTCCCAAGCCAAGGATTACATCCTTCACTACAGCTACTATGGTGACTGGGCTTCCCCCATTGCCCACAGTATCCCAGAAAGCATCGGGGCCGGTGCCGTTTCCGCCATCACCCCCGGCAGTCTGATGTCCACCGGATACTACTACTACAACTACGTATTACTCTCCAAGATTGCTAAGGTCCTTGGCAAGGATGATGATGCCCGGCGCTTCGCAAAACGGGCCGAAGAGATCAAAGCGGCCTTCAACGCCCAGTTCTTCGATGCAGCCACCGGGCAATATGCCGGGGGATCCCAGGGTTCCAATACCCTAGCCCTTTTCCTCGATCTTGTACCGCCAGAACACCGGTCACGGGTTGTCGATAACCTGGTCCGGGACATTGAGGCCCACGATTGGCATATTACCACCGGCAACCAGTGTACGAAGTATATCTTTGAGGTGTTGGCGGCGGAGGGAAGGGCCGATGTGGCCTACAAGCTCCTGACCCAGACCACCTATCCCAGCTGGGGATACATGCTTTCCATGGGGGCCACCACCATCTGGGAGCGGTGGGA
>DUMW01000049.1 GCA_012839765.1 Bacillota bacterium | reverse complement strand
TCACCAGAAAGGTGCCTCCTTCGGGGTGTCCTTGGGATGCTGTCCCCGTTAAGAATTCCCCATGGGAAGGCACTTTTCCTTTATCTGTCGCCATTTTTCAAGGGTAACCCTGCGAAATCCCGGTTGACTAAATGTCAGAAAATGTATTGATAACCAAGGACTTATATAAAACGAATTATTGAGTAAAGGCCTAGCGTAGCATAGATAAGGATTGGCGGAGGGGAAAGGTATGTCGAGAATTTTCTTTATGAAACGGGTCTTAGCTATGCTTGGTTCGGGAAGGATGTTTCAACGAGGATATAGTATGCTTCTGAGAATCGCGGCTCTCATCACAGCAATTGGCGGGGCGGTTTTCTGGATTCTTACCTGGCGGGTTATTGCGGAGTTGGAACGCTTCTATGCCTATTATTACCGAGCTGGTTCCAGGATTGCCCCCGCCGGAATTATGTTTCAGATCCTAATGGTGGTTCTGATTTACTGTCTGGTACACACTCTACTGATTCGGGCCCGGACGGTGGAAGAACTACAGCCAACAGACTACATCATCACCCCGCTTTTTTCGGTAACCCTGAAGCTACTTGGGGAAATATCCGCCTGTCTGTTCATCTTTTCCGGACTTGCCGGTGGTCTATCCATCTGGATCGCAGGTGGAAATATCCTAGGGCCTCTTGGCATATCCAGCATTTCCTTGGGAACAAATGACTTCATCGGTGGTCTTCTAACAATGCTTCTCGGCCTATTACTTGCTTTCGCCTCATTGGTGACCTTCTACTATCTCTCCGAGGTCGCCATCGTCTTGGTAGATATCGCCACAAACACCAGGTCGCTCCGGGATGACGCTGGCAGTAACGAACAGGAGAATCGAGCAGGCTAAGTCCCAGCACCCAATAATCTGTCTGGGCGGGGCGGCAAGGAAGATTGGAGCCCCTTTTTATGCCGATTGACCTGTAAGTGTAGTCTTCCCCACTTCTGACCTGGTTCTTCCCGTGACCAATGGCCTCAGCGAGAAAAAAAGGGAGCGAGCATGTAGAGCGTCACCTAGCAGATGACGAACTGTCTGCACTCAGGCCTACCATTGACACAGCGCGTCGTTGGGATTGCCGCTGCCGTCCGCGATGGCGTGGGTATCAGGGGTTCATCGCAACCTTTCTGGGACGACATGGCCCTTGGGGAAGTGATTCCAGGATGCTTGGCAAGTTGACTTCTTTGCCAAAACATAGAAGGAGCAAAGCGAAGACACACTCCCTTTCCGGTACCCAACTATATCACCACCGTCTCTGGCAAGAACTGCACAATCACCTCTAAGACTTCTTGCCACTGAAACCATCAACCCGAACGCTCCCATCCTGGTTCCAGAGGGCAACATCGAGGATCCTTTGACCTTCGGTATCCTCGAAGACGTAGTAGATAGAGGGTGGGAGTTTGGGCAGCCCTCCCCCGTGGGGATGAAGTAATCGTCGGTTAGCCTTTGAAACGATCCAACGTACTCCCTTAACTGGTTCCCATCTACAACTATTCTCTCACCCTCCGTCATTGTAAAGCCGACGGCATCCTCGAGATCAGCATCGGAAGATCCTTCCCCAGGACTTTGGGTTCTATCACCGATTCCAAGCAGCACCACCCCACCAAGCCGGATATCGACCTTGGAGGATTAGGGTTTTCCGTACCAATAAAAGACCCCTGCCTGGCGAGACAACAAATCTCTACCATGCAGGGGATTGGCCATGGCAGACACCATAAAGGTTCGCGAGTCAGGCCTCTACCGATGCACTTACCACTTTCCCCCGCGCATAGGTACGGAAAACTTTGGTAATCTGTACCTTTAGCTTCTGGCCCACATGCTGTCCGGCGCCCTGGATATCCAACACGTACCCTTCGATGCGAGCAATGCCGTCTTTGGGATTACTGATATGGGGCTCCTCCACCTCAATTTCAATGATCTGTCCCTCGGCCACCGGCAGGGCCATTCTTTCCGCTTCCTCCCTGGTCTTGGCGGCAGTCACCTGGACATCATCCACCCGGAAATCGTCGGAACCTTTGATGTAAATATACTTGCCCGTCTCTTCCTCCAACCGCTTCAGGTTAGAACCACCACTGCCGATCAACAGGGAAGCCACTTGGGGATGGACCCGTACAAAGATGGCCTCGCCCTCCATGGTCCAAGCGGTATGGCGAATCTGCCGTTCCACCTGCAGGGCGATGGATGTTTCCGAGAAGACATGGCCCGCGCCCCCACAGTAGGGACACGTGGTAAAGAGGGTTTCACCAAGATCTTGGAAGACCTTTTTACGGGTCAACTCCACCAGCCCCAGGTTCGTAAACCCCAGGATGTGGACTTTGGTCTTGTCTTTGGCAAATTCCTGTTCCAGCCGCTTGAGCACCTTTTCCTCATCGGCCTTGCTTTCCATGTCAATAAAGTCGATAATCACGATTCCACCGATATTCCTAAGCCGCAGTTGTCGGGCAATTTCCGTCGCGGCCTCCAGGTTGGTCTGTAACACCGTATCGGCCAAATTGGTGGAACCGGTGAATTTGCCCGTATTTACATCGATGCTCACCAAGGCCTCGGTGTCATCGATGATAATATACCCTCCACAATCCAACCACACCTTGCGCTTCACCAATTTGCTGATCTCCGACTCAATACCAAAGGCCTCAAAGATGGGGGTTTTCTCCCCATAGTAGAAGACCCGGTTTTTCAGGTTAGGGGATAGGGAATCTAAAAGTTCTAAAATCTTTCTATAGGCTTCTTTGGAATCGACGATAAACCGACTGATTTCCTGAGTGAACACATCCCGCACCAGACGGAAAATTAAATCATAATCTCGGTATAGAAGGGCCGGCGGGTTTTTCCTTTTGGCATCGGCCTGAATGTTATTCCAAATCCTCAGTAAGAAATCCCTGTCCCCTTGGAGCTCCGCTTCGCTCTTGCCGGCGGCGGCGGTTCGCACAATCAACCCGATCCCCTGAGGCTTCAGATGGGCGGCAATCTTTCGAAGCCGCTCCCGTTCAGCATTATCGTCAATTCTCCTGGAGACCCCAACATGATCCACCGTGGGCATCAAGACTAGATACCGACCAGGAATGGTCAATTGGGTGACCACCCGGGCTCCCTTGGTGCCTACGGGTTCCTTAGTCACCTGGACCACGATCTCCTGGTTCGGCCGCAGGATCTCATTGATCGTCTTCCCGTTGGACCCATGGGTGGTGAAATACTCGTCCCCCTCTGCATTAATGTAGTCCACGGCATCATCAACGTACAAGAAGGCGTTCCGTTCCAACCCGATATCCACAAAGGCCGCCTGCATGCCAGGCAATACGTTTTCTACGCGACCTTTGTAAATGTTGCCTGCAATACGCTTGTGATTAGCCCGTTCAATATATAATTCCACTAGGACCTGATCTTCTCGAATGGCAGCCCTAGTTTGTCCAGTTTCCACATTGACGATCACTTCCTTGATCAACTCGGTCAACTCCCTCTACTTCGCCTAGGCTCACACCGGTGAGAGGACACCACAGCATGCCATTCTCTTCTCCAAACAGCCCCGTCCGGCACACCAGAAAATCCCCCGGCCTGGCCCCGATTAATTCCACGATCTCCCTGGGACGAGGACTGGCGGGGTGATCGATCCTTACCCGCACCCAAAAGCTTATTCCCAGATCGATGGGGCTTTCAATCAGGGATTGTAACTCCCTCCTGGCCGGTTCCGACATCCGTTCCAGCCTAATCATCCCCGGACGCACGTCCACTTCGGTCGTCTTATCTTTTCTCTCCCTTGTGATCACCAGTTGCTCCTTCTCCATCAGCGCCAGTGCCTTGTTGATGAGCCGTTCTTCTTCGGCAGGGGTAGCATCGGGCAGGTAGCAGAAGGCGTAATCAGCCACACTTAACAAGGCCATTAGCGATCCCTTCCCAATCCTCTGTTGCGCGTCCAGTACTCGCAGGCCCTGGGGAAGCTTGTCGTTCAGTCTCTGAACTAACTGGGCAGGCTCCATCGCCTCGGTTAACTGCACGTCAACGTATTCACTCATACTGCAAGTGCCAACACTCAAGGGAGGACCAAAGGACAACTGCATATGGGGATTGAAACCTTCACTGAAGGCCACCGGTATTTCCGCCCGGCGCAAGGCCCTAGTCAGGGCCCGCAACAAATCCAGATGGGAAATATGACGGACCGGGGCCTTGACGGCAAATTTCAGTCGCAAATCCATCTTGTTCCATCCTATTCCTTACTCTTTTGCCGACTTGCGGACCAGTCGCATCCGGACCGGCAAGTCTTGACATACACCGCAAAGCAGACAGCGCTCCCGACAACCGGGGCTATGGGCCTCTTCGATGGCGGTCTGGTATTCTTTGATGAAAAACTCCTTACTCACACCGCTGTCAATGTGATCCCAAGGATTGATCTCCGCAAAATCCCGGACGCGATGGGCGTAGAAGGACATGTCCAACCCACAGTCCTGGAAAGCCCGGGCCCACAGTTTATAGTCGAAATGCTCATCCCAACCGTCAAATACGCATCCCAGCTCCACAGCCCGCTCCAACACCCGAGACAGTCTGCGATCCCCCCGGGCAAAGACCGCCTCCATAAGACTCTGCTCTAAATTGTGACAGGAGAATTTAACCCCTTTCATCCGCAGGTGCCTCCGTAGATAATCCTGCTTCTTGCGGACTACCTCCGGCGGATCCTGGGCACAGAACTGAAACGGAGTATGGGGTTTGGGCACAAAGGTGGCCACACTGACAGAAATACGCAGTTTTCCCACCCGGGAACCCAACCGTTCCCGGCCCAATTGCCGCAGCTTCTGCACGATATCCACAATACCAGCCAGATCGGTTTCGGTCTCGGTGGGTAAGCCCAACATAAAATATAGTTTCACCGAGAACCAGCCAGCACTAAAGGCCGCATCCACTGCAGCTAACAGATCTTCCTCGGTCACCTGTTTGTTGATCACCTTGCGCAAACGTTCGGTCCCCGCCTCCATCGCAAAGGTGAGGCCGGATTTGCGCACCTTCTGAATCTCACTGGCCAGTCCCACGGAGAAGGAGTCCACCCGCAGGGAAGGCAGGGAAAGGGAAACCCGGTCTTCCCCCAGGTTTGTTATCAACGACTGCACCAAGGAGGCGATCTCGCTATAGTCGCCACTGCTTAACGAAGTGAGGGCCACTTCTTCGTAGCCACTGTTACGGACCAAAGCCAAGGCCTGTTCCTGGAGGAGACATGGATCCCGCTCCCGGGGCGGCCGATACACAAAGCCCGCCTGACAGAACCGGCATCCCCGACCACAGCCCCGCATCACTTCGATCATCACCCGGTCATGGACCGGCTCCACCCAGGGCACGAGGGCCTTGGTAGGAAAGTAGGCCTGATCTAAATCCGCCACCACCCGTTTTTGAACCCGCGCGGCCCCATGCTCCGGGTGCTTGTTGAGGCTTTTGATCCGGCCGGTGGCATCATAAACGGGCTCATAGAAGGACGGCACATAAAACCCCGGGATCTTCGCAGCCTCGATCAGGGTCTGTTCCCGGCTCCAGCCTTCGGCCTTCGCTCGCCGCACCAAGTCCAAAAGATCCAGCACAGCCTCCTCCCCGTCACCGACGACGATCACATCGAAGAATTCGGCCACCGGCTCCGGATTGAAGGCACAGGGACCGCCAGCTACCACCAAAGGATCAAGATCCGTCCGATCTTTGCTTCGGATGGGAATACCGCTTAGTTTAAGCATGTGCAAGATGTTAGTGTAGCTCAGTTCGTATTGGAGGGTAAAGCCAACAACATCAAAGTCCCTGATGGGACGAAAACTTTCCAGACTAAATAGGGGAACGCCCTCCTGCACCATCAACTGGTACATATCGGTCCAGGGCATGTAGGTTCGTTCACACAAGGCGTCTTCCCGGTCATTGATCAACCAATAAAGGATCTGCAATCCCAAATGGGCCATCCCAATCTCGTACACGTCGGGAAAGGCTAGGACCACCTTCACCTGCTCGGGCTGCCATGTTTTCTGTACTGCATTATACTCCCCACCCATGTACCTTGCGGGTTTAGTCACATAGGGAAGGAGTTTTGTCTCCACAACTTTTCGCACATTACCCCTCCATCTCGAACTAAGCACTACCACTTGAATATATATTATATCACATTCCCAGAATTCATAGCCGAAAACCGGCCTTGACCGACGCAACAACGTCTCCCAAGGGGTCCGACCCATCCTGGGTCACATTCCCTCTTCTTCCCTTGGACCTGAAACCGGCACTACCCAATGGAGGCATGGCCGGTTTATCTTTGGGAAAAGGAAGAATCTTTAGGGAAGCCTGGTTCCTCTCCGGGAAGTTCGGCCAACAATCTCCCGATCTTCACTCCCGTTCCCCACCAGAGTGCCGCTTCCAGGAGGGTGCCCTCGTCCACCATACCCAACAGCCGCCAGCGGTCGTCCACCACCCAGATCACATGGTAATCCCGATGGTTCAAATTGGCAACCACTTCTTTCAGGCTGGTCTCCGCGGTGAAAACCAAATGACAGGTGGTGACCTTCCCATCACACAACAATCCCAGACGCCGAGCCAACAGGTAACCCATAAACGCGATTCCGCTCCGTCGGCGTTCCCTACGCAGGCTTAGCAGAATAAAAGCACCTAGGGAGATCAGGCAAAGGCCCACCGGACGGTATAGGCACACCAACACCCCCCCGAGAATGGCCAGCCAACCGGCGAGCACACTGATCTGCCAAGCCCGCTCCATCCCCCGTTGAAATCCCCAACGATATACAAGGACAGCCCGCAGAAGGCGTCCACCGTCCAAGGGCAGGGCCGGTAGCACGTTCAAAGTACCCACAGCCATGTTAATCCAAGCCAGCGCCTCGAGATTGCCTGTGGGAAAGGACCGGTAAGCTAAAAAGCACACACCCCCCAGACCCAGGCTCACCAAAGGTCCCACCCCGGCCACCCTGGCTTCCACCGACGGATCCGCTTCCAGCATCTCCACCAGGCGCACCACGCATCCCAGAGGCAATAGCTCCACCGCGTCCACCGTAAGACCCAACATTCTCGCCATGAGGATATGGGCCAGTTCATGGAGCAAAAGGGAGAAAACAAAAAGAAGGCCTGGCCAAAGCAAGCCAAGCAACCAAAGGAACACCAGCACCGGAAACAGGACAGGATTGAAGACCAGCTCAACATTGCCAACGCGCACCGGATCACCCACCTAGCGTGGTTACATAATCGATCCTATGCGCAAAGAAGGGGCAATATTATCCCCAATCCACCACAGGATACGCTGCTCTTCAGCCAAAGCAGGCCAAGGAAAAAAGCTGTGCAAAAAAACCGGTTACGGGTGGTGGGCACGGTAGATCCTAGTTAAGCATCAATTTGTCCCGCCGCATATACACACTGGCGGTCATCCCCAACCCCAGCATGTTGGTCAGCAGACTGCTTCCTCCATAGCTGATAAAGGGCAAGGGAATCCCGGTCACCGGCGCCAAACCGATGGTCATGGCCACGTTGATCACCACATGGAAGCCAAGCATGGACAGGACCCCGGCCACAAGCAGGCGACCAAAGCGGTCCTGGGACTTGGCAATGGTGCGCATGAGCAGAAGAAAGAGTCCCAGAAAAAGACACAGCAAGACCACTGCCCCTAGGAAGCCAAATTCCTCTCCGATGACGGAGAAAATGAAGTCGGTATAGTGGGAAGGCAAAAAACTCAATTGGGTCTGGGAACCCTGTAAATAACCTTGACCGGCAAAGCCTCCTGAGCCAACGGCAATCATGGACTGGATCACATTCCACCCGGTATCGGTGGGATCCTCCCAGGGATCCAGGAAGGCCAAAATCCGCTTCAACTGATAATCATCAAGAATCTCCACCCAGCCCTGCAGTGAAGCCACGGTCCCCAAAACTGCGAACAAGCCTCCCACCAACACGATGACCCCCAGGTGTTTCAGCTTGGCCCCCCCCAGGTAAAGCATCCCCAACACGATGGCGATAAAAACCAGGGCCGTCCCCAGATCCGGTTGACGCAGGACCAACACCATGGGAGGCAGGACCACCAAGAAGGTCCCCGCTAGCACCTTGAGATCCTTCGGATCCCGCTGGTGCAAAAATCTCGCCACGGTGATAATCACCACAAGTTTGGCAAACTCCGAGGGCTGAATACCCACACCGCCGATCCGAAACCAACGTTGGCTGCCGCCGATCTCCTTAGCGGTGAACAGCACCGCCAAAAGCAAGACCAGATTCACCCCGTAAAGCATAGGAACCCAACGCTGCCAGACCCGGTAATCGATGGTCATCATCGCAACAAAGGCGATGAGACTGATGACACCCCAGGCCACTTGTCGCTTCACGAAGTACAATGGACTACTGGCATAGATCCCCCGGGTAGCACTATAGACCGCCAGGCAACCTACGGCAAACAAGGCCATTGCCATAATAATCAGCCCATAGTCGATCCGTTTGGCAAATCTCCTCTCCAGAAGCAAACTACTTCTCTCCCCCTATCGGTGGATCACCATTGCTATAGCGGTCTTTGGCGGGGCCCTTTAATGGGGATATTTGCCATCAGGGTCAAACACTCGGTGGAGTCGGTCAGTTCCACATCCATCGCATCATCGTCGATCTCCACATACTTGGAGATAACCTCTATAATGTCCACCCGGATCCGTTCGATCAGTTCAACGGATAGTCCGCCCTTGTCCTGAATCAAGACCAACTGTAACCGCTTTTTCGCCACGTCCTTACTTCCGGAGGAAGACCTGCTAAAAAAGCGGGTCACGAACTCCAACATAGGATACAACCTCCAATTATTGTCCTATTCCCACGATCCGCTTGATCTTGTCCATCAGTCCGGGTTGGTCAAGGTTCAGGAAGGGTACGTCTTCCCCTTCGAGCCGCCGTGCGATATTCATGAAAGCCTGGGCGCATTTGCCCTTCCCGGACAATACAATGGGTTCTCCACGGTTGGTAGACACAATAATATTCTCATCCTCAGGGATGATGCCGATGGGTTGAATCCCCAAAACCTCAAGGATATCATTCATACTCAGCATATCCCGACGCTTCACCATCTCCGGACGCACCCGGTTGACGATCAATTTCGGCTCTTCGATCCCTTCCGCGTTCAACAACCCAATAATCCGGTCCGCATCGCGCACCGAGGACACCTCTGGATTGGTGGCTACCAAAGCCCCATCCACACCGGCAATGGCATTCTTGAACCCTTCCTCGATTCCCGCTGGACAATCCACCAGGATATAATCAAACTCCTCCTTCAGCTCATTTATCACCGCCTCCATCTGTTCTGGTGATACGGCACTCTTTTCCCTCACCTGGGCGGTGGGCAGTAGACTCAAGTTCTTCAAACGCTTGTCCTTAACCAGTGCTTGACTGAGTCGGCAGTGTCCTTCCACCACATGTACTAAATCGTAGACAATTCGATTCTCCAGGCCCATCACCACATCGAGATTCCGTAAGCCCGTGTCCGCGTCCACCAAGACAACGCGCTTGTCCCGCAAAGCCAAGGCACACCCCAGGTTTGCCGTAATGGTCGTCTTTCCCACGCCGCCTTTCCCACTGGTTATCACATATGCTTTACCGACCATGTTCCTGTTCCTCCTTACCCCACTGTCAGTCCGCTAACAGATTTTCCGAAGTCAAATAATTTAATCACGATTCTGCTGTCCTGCACATAGGCCATCTCAGGACCGCGGTAGGTGTCGTCCACCTCATCGGGGGCCCGGGATATGCACGAACCAATCCGCAATTGGGTGGGCTGCAACCTTAAGGCGATCACCACCGCTTTCATATCCCCATCTTTGCCCGCATGGGCAATGCCCCGCAGATGACCGAAGACCACGATGTCTCCTGCAGCTCTCACCTCGGCCCCCGCATTCACATCCCCCAGGACCACCACACTGTGGGGATAATCCACCAACTGACCCGAACGAATCGTCCTCTTAATGAGCAAGGTATTGACTGAATACAGTTCCGGCTTTTCCTGCACCTCGGGGGCTTCAATGGGCTTCCGCTGGATCCTCAGCTCCGGCAACCGTCGATTGACAAATTGCAGGTCCAACTGCAAATCTTCAGCCAGTTTTGCGAATAATTCCCCCTGCTCCTCGGTCAACTGACGGGCCCCCATGGCAATCTGGATCCGGGAACCCGCAAAGAACTCCCGGCGGGCGGTAAGCTTATCCACCAGTTCTTGAAAGGCCTGTTCAAAATCGGCACGTTCATTTATATAAACACAGACTCCGCGTTTATCTCCTTTGACCACCACTGTACTCAGGTCCATAACAACCTCTCCTACCTAATGATTGTTCGAGAAAGTACAATCCAATTCCTGCATCCCTGTCCAGAACCTCCATTACCATACAAATATAGCATATTTCCCTAGACCAGGTGCACGAAAAGTACCATCCCGAACCAGGAAACCACAGGACCCGTCTTTCCCCTTCCCCTTCGGGCAAATACTTCTATAAGGGTCCCAGACCCGGGCCTGGCAAATCCACATCCAGGGACCACTGACAAGGTACGCTAGGACACTGGCAATTGACCGAAAACCGTCACCGCTACTCACTCTTCCGGCGGGGCTTCCCGTTCCAGAAGATACGCCTCCAGGATCCGCCGGGCCACAGGCGCGGCTTGGGCCCCGCTACCTCCGTGCTCAAGCAAAACGGCCACCACGATCTGCGGCGATGCCGCGGGGGCCCAGCCCACAAACCAGCCATGGGCAATGCCCCCGCTCACTTGGGTGGAACCGGTCTTCCCCGCCACGGTAATGGGAGAACCAGTAAACCGGGAGCGTGCCGTCCCCTCGGTGACCACCATCCGCAGTCCCCGCTGTACCGTTTCCCAGGTCTCCTCCCGGTAGGACAGTTCGGCAATCAATTTGGGTTCCCGCCGGTAAAGCACTTCTCCCGTGGGAGAGTGGATCTCTTTCACCAGAAACGGTTCATAGATCCTTCCCCTGGTGGCTAACCCCGCATAGGCCACCGCCATCTGCAAAGGAGTAACCAAAACAAACCCCTGTCCGATACTGAAATCCTCCGTTTCCGCCAACTGCCACCGGCGATCCCAGGGTTCCAGTTTGCTGAAATTGTCCCATTTCCATTGGGGGGTGGGGATGATCCCCGCTTTCTCCGCCGGAAAGAGATCAATCCCCGTGGGACGACCTAGATTAAACTGCTGGGCGTAACGGGCGATCCCCTCGGGTCCTAACAACGTACCGAAGTACCAGAAAAAGTCATTACAGGACTGGCTGAGGGCATCGGCCACAGTCAACAATCCGTGGCTCAAGCCATAGTCCCTGTAATACCAGCAGGTTTTACCCGTCTGACTGCGCCCGTCGGCAAACCACACATCCCCCGGACCTAGCAGTCTTTCTTCCAATACACCAACGGCCACAAAGGGCTTGAAGGACGAGCCAGGGGAATAAAGACCCCGGGTGGCCCGGTTTTCTTCGGCCGAGGGAGGGCCACTCATATAGGCCAGATACTCCTTGCTGACACCACCCACGAAGCGATTGGGATCGAAACTGGGATAGCTAGCCATGGCCAGGACCTCACCGGTGTGGGGATCGAGCACCACCACTGCCCCGGCCTGGGCCGCCTGGCCTTCATACTCCTCCTGGAGGGCAAGGAGTTGCTCCTCCAAGGCCGCCTCCGCCACCTGCTGTAACCAACGATCGATGGTCAGCACCAGATTATTGCCGGGCACCGGTTCCTGCCGGCCGATCTCCCGGGTGACGTGGCTGCGGACATCCACCTCCACTTGGGTGATGCCGTCTTTACCCCGTAGTTCCCGTTCGTACAAGGCTTCCAGACCACTGCGGCCAATAAGGTCCGTGGGGCGGTATCCCTCGCCCTGCCGTTCCCGCAGTTCTTCTTCGTTAATCACCGTCATGTAACCCAACACGTGGCTAGCCAAAGACCCATAGACGTACTCCCTAGCCGGCATCTCCTCCACAATGACGCCGGGCAAGTCCCACCGGTTCTCCTCCACCGCTAGCAAAGTGGCGGGAGAGACGTCCCGGATCAGGCGGATGGGCTCGTAGGGATAGGTGGCCCCCCGCTTAATCAAGTTCTCCACATCCTCCACGGTTTCTATACCACTATTGGGTTGTTGGGCCAGGATCTCGGTGAGTCTTTGCAGAACGGCTTCCCGGTCATCGGTAAGACCACCGGGCACAACAGAAATGGTAAAGGAACTCCGGGAACGGACCAACACTTCACCATGTCGGTCCAGAATAAGACCCCGGGGAGCAGTAATGGGCATGCGTCGGATGCGGTTCCGATCCGCAAGAAGCACATAATGTTCTTGTTCCAAGATCTGTAGCTGACTTAACCTAGCTATGATCACCACAAAGACGAAGACAAACAACAATCCTAAACCGATCAGGCGTTTCCGTAAAACCGCATCGTTCAACTGGCTTTCCCCCAAAAACCAGACCCACCACAGCTGTACAAACGATAGACTAACGGATAGATCAATACAGTGAGCACCCCATTGGCCACGGTGCTCAGGGCAACATTGCTCAAGAACCAAAGACCGGGTAAGTAGTGGGGGGCAAAGACGAATAACCAAAGGCTACTTAACCCATAGTACAAGAGGGTTCCCCCCAGACCAATGCAAACCACAAGGAACATCCGCTCGCGGAAGAAATGGGTCAGAAGCCGGCTGATAAAAAAACAGAGTAGAGCGTAGGTCACCACATGCATACCCAACAGGCGGCCACCCAAAAGATCCATCAACAGACCACTAATTCCCCCCAGCAAGACCGCATCCTTCGTCTCCAACAGCAACGCGGACACCAGCAGAACCACCAGCACCAAACTAACCCTGCCCCCGAAATTCCATCCAAACAGGGAAAACTCCAATACTATAGCAATTAGACTAGCCACGACGGCCCTGCCGGTTCTGGTCACTGCTCAGCCTCCACTTCCCAGGCCAGGACATAAACCAAATCCAAACGTTCCAAATCCGCCAAGGGCTCGGCAAACCCCAGAATAGGCATGTTGTACTCATCGAGGACCACAGAGGTGATTTGGCACAGGGGCAAATCGCTAGGAAACAGTCTGCTGTACCCCGAGGTTAACACCACATCCCCTTCCTCGATATCCATATGGCGATCCAAGGGTTTGACCTTAAGCCCTTGGGGTTTTTCCGGGTGTCCCCCTTCCACGAGGACTAAACCCCCGGTCCGCTGGATCCGTCCACCCACCGTTAGCTTGGGATCCACACACAATACCACTTGGGCCGTATGCCAAGTGGTACTCCACACCTTACCCACCACACGCCCGTATCTGTCGATCACAGGGTTACCAGGTTGCACGTTAGCCCTACTTCCCCGGTTGATAGTAATCTGACTCCACCACTCCTCGGGCACACGGGCGATCACTTCCGCCGCAAGGGTGGCCGGTTGCTCAACCAAAGGTAACTCCAGGGCTCCACGCAAAAACTCATTTTCCCGCACATAACGTTCCATGAAGGCCAACTGGCGTTTAAGCTCGGCATTTTCCTGCCGCAGCCTTTCATTCTCCTGCTGCAGTTCTTGGCGGGACCGCATCCCCTCAACAAAACCCGTAGAAGCTGTTCTGACAGAATGGATTAGATTGGAAAAAGGCGCCGCGACTTCTCGCAGCATCTTCTCCAAAAAGCCCTGATCCTGCCGCAAGTCTGCGGTAAGGTACATGGCCAGCCCGCAGAGCACGACCGCTGCAATCACAATTATCTTACCTAAATGTTGTTGCATCCCGCCACACCCATTGCTCGCCTACTGAAAAACCCAGATCCCGTTCACCCAAGGACATCCACTAGCGGTTTCTTTATTCCCACGCCAAGCTAAGCACCTAGGCGACTGCGTCCAATCTCCACCTGTTCCAGGAGTGAATAATGCTCCAAGGCGAGGCCAGTCCCAATGGCCACCGCGCACAAGGGATCATCGGGTACATGCACCGGCATACGGGTTTCATCGGAGATAAGCTTGTCCAATCCCTTCAGGAGGGACCCGCCCCCCACCATGATGATTCCCTTGTCCATGATATCCGCCGCCAACTCTGGTGGTGTGCGCTCTAAGGTTACCCGCACCGCATCCACAATTGCCCCCACCGGTTCCGCCAGGGCTTCCCGGATCTCTTCGGAACTAACCACCACATTCTTAGGCAGGCCCGTCACCAAATCCCGGCCCCGCACGTCCATGGACTGCTCCTCACCGGGCATGGGGTAGGTGTTACCAATGGTATGCTTAATCTCCTCCGCGGTCCGTTCACCGATCAAAAGATTGTAGGTCCGGCGGACGTACTGGATAATCGCCTCATCCATCTCATCACCGGCCACGCGGATGGAGCGATGGGCCACTATACCTCCCAGGGAGATCACCGCGACCTCAGTGGTCCCCCCGCCAATGTCCACGACCATGTTTCCCGTAGGCTCCTGTACCGGCAGCCCTGCACCGATGGCAGCGGCCATAGGCTCCTCAATGAGCCGGGCTTCTCTGGCTCCGGCGGAACGGGCGGCATCAATGACCGCACGTTTTTCCACTTCCGTCACACCACTGGGCACCGCCACCAACACCCGGGGCCTAAACAACGAAAAGCCCTTAGTGGCCTTCCGAATAAAATGTGCCAACATCCGCTCCGTCACTTCAAAATCGGCGATAACACCATCTTCCATCGGCCGCACCGCGATAATGCTCCCTGGAGTGCGCCCCACCATGTTTTTGGCTTCGCGGCCTACGGCCAATACCTGATTGGTCTGCCGGTTCAGCGCCACCATGGAGGGCTCCTGGATCACCACACCCTTGCCCTTGATATACACCAGGGTATTGGCGGTTCCCAGGTCGATTCCCACGTCCTTACCAAACATTCTCCACAGCCCCCTTCGGACTACGCAACGCTTCCTCTTCCCGTAAACTACAATACTTGCGACCACCGATTACAATATGATCTTCAATCTGTATCCCCAAGATCTCCCCTGCTTGGACCAAGCGCCTTGTCAGCGACAGGTCCTCCGTACTAGGCGTCGGATCGCCACTGGGATGGTTGTGGGCGAGAATAATCGCGCTGGCCCCTGCCTTAATGGGTTCTTTGAACAATTCCCTGGGATGAACCAATACCGCATCGATGCTGCCAATAGATACCGTACGGATGCCAATGACTGCCCGCCTGCTGTTTAGCATCACCACATAGAAGTATTCCTTGTCCAGATCGGACATCATCTCCACCAGCAGCTCAGCCACGTCCTGCGGCCCGGTGATCACACGCTGGTGGCAGTCTTTGCTCTCGATCCGCGCCCGCTTCGCCAGCACAAAAGCAGCGCGCAAAACCGCGGCCTTGGCCTGACCGATTCCCTTCACCCTTCTAAGTTCATCGAAACTTGCATCCATCAAGCCGGCTAAGCTCGAGAAAACCACTAACAGTCGATCTGCAAGGTCTAAAGCAGATTCTTCCTTCGTACCGGTCCCCAATAATATGGCCAGCAACTCCCGATTCGATAGGGAGGCTTCCCCCAATTCGGCCAGCTTCTCCCTGGGCCGTTCCGACAACGGCAAGTCTTTGATCTTCAGTCTCGTCCTTGTTCTAGGCACGAAATCTCCCCCTGGCAAAGACCAGCAGGAGTGGGAGTTCCCGGACATCCCTATTATACTGAAACTAGCTTAGAACGTACACACCAAATTTCCGCAGCATCCGGCCTAACTTGGCCAGAGGTAGTCCTACAACGTTGAAATAGCATCCGTTGATCCGTTCAACGAGAAATGCCCCTTTTCCTTGGATTCCATAGGCACCGGCCTTATCCATGGGTTCGCCGGTGTCCACGTAAGCTTCGATCTCGCTGGTGCAAAGCTGACAGAAGCAGACACCGGTCTTCTCATAGTCGGTAAGGCATTGATTGGTGTCCTTCCGAACGATGGCTACCCCGGTGATGACGTTGTGCCACTTGCCCTGTAATGTACGCAGCATGTTGATGGCATCCTCTCGATCCTTGGGCTTCCCCAGAATCTGTTCGCCAAAGACCACCAGGGTGTCAGCGGCGATCACGATGGCATCGGGAAACTTCTCCGCCACGGATTTCGCCTTAGCCAATGCGATCTCCTGGGCAATCTGGTACGAAGAGTCCCCCACCACCGCCTCTTCGTCCACTCCCTCGGGCATCACCACCTCGAAGGGTAACCCCAAATGCTCCATGAGACATCTCCGTCGCGCTGAACTGGACGCTAAAATCAATCGTTGCATCTTGAAAGGTTCACTCCAATCTGCCTAGACATGACTACACTAACAGTTATTCACCACTGACACACAATTATCCTGTTTCCGCTCCGATTTCGTGCTTCAATCCCACGTTCAAGCTGCCGGTCCGATACCCCGCAAGATCCATCGTTACGTAGGTGAATCCTAGGTTTACAAACTCCCGGACAACGTCGTCAGCAATTTCTACCAAGCGGGAAAAATCCGCGGGCAACACCTCAATCCGCGCCACTTCCTGGTGATACCGAACCCGCAGCTGCTCAAATCCCCGCCTTCTTAGGTAGTCTTCCGCTAAAGCCAGCTGCTCTAGTCGTTTTGGAGTGACCTCAATCCCGTAGGGAATCCGCGACGCGAGACAAGCATAGGCCGGCTTCTGCCAGGTGGGCAAACCCAAATGTCGGGATAGGGTCCGGATCTCGCCTTTGGTCAGGCCAACCTCCTGCAGGGGACTGATGATCCCCAGTTCCTTTGCCGCCCGCATCCCCGGCCGATAATCCCCCAGATCGTCCTGGTTGCTGCCGTCCACCACGTGGGGAAAACCGGCAGCCTGTGCCACTTTCAGCAATTCTTGCCCCAGATGCCGCTTGCAATGGTAGCAACGATCCGGGGGGTTAGAGACAAACTGCGGGATCTGGCAAAGATCCAGTTGAACCTTCCGCCAGGGCACCCCCAAGTCCCTGGCCAGTTGGGCCGCTTCCTGCTCCTCCCAGGGCGGGTGCACCAAAGATGCAATGGTCACCGCCAATACCCGCTCCCCCAGCACCTCCTTGGCTACCGCCAACAGAAAAGTACTGTCGGTGCCTCCGGAAAAGGCCACCACCGCTCCACCCAGTTCTGCTAACCTTTGCTCGAGGCGTGCCCACTTTTCCTGAAGCTGCTTAGGCACCCTTCGGTCATCCCGCAGCATACTCATCCCCCCAACGGACCCGTTAGAATAGGCTCAGGTAACGGTTACCGTGATCCGGCAGGACCACCACCACTTTCTTCCCAGGGGCCAACCCTTTGGCCACTTGGATTGCCGCATGGACCGCCGCTCCCGAGGAAAGACCCGCCAGGATCCCCTCCTGCTGGGCCAGGGCCTTGCAGGCTACCCTCGCCTCTTCTTCGGTCACGGTAATGATCTCATCCAACAGACTGACATCCAGGATCTTAGGGACAAAGCCGGCCCCGATCCCTTGCAGACCATGGGGGCCCGGTTCTCCACCTGATAGTACCGGGGAAGCAGCAGGTTCCACCGCTATGACCCGGATCTCCGGATTCCGGGCCTTTAAGTACCGTCCCACCCCGGTGATGGTGCCCCCCGTACCCACACCAGCCACAAAGGCGGCAATGTCCCCGCGCATCTCGGCATAGATCTCCGGTCCGGTGGTAATCTCATGAATCCGGGAATTAGCCGGATTTTCAAATTGCTGGGGCATGAAGTAGTCTGGATTCTCCGCAATGAGTTCTTCAGCCTTCTGGATAGCCCCACGCATTCCTAAAGCCCCCGGGGTAAGGACCAGTTCGGCCCCATAGGCCCGGAGCAGGTCCCGCCGTTCTTGGCTCATGGTCTCGGGCATGGTGAGAATTAACCGATACCCCCGGGCCGCGGCCACCATCGCCAAGCCGATCCCCGTATTGCCACTGGTGGGTTCCACGATGGTACCGTTGGGTTTCAGCTTACCCTTCTCCTCGGCATCCAAGACCATAGCCCAGGCGGCCCGATCTTTGACGCTGCCAGAAGGGTTCAAACCTTCCACCTTGGCCCAGATTTCCGCGCCCGCGGCAACTCCGATGCGCTGAAGTTTCACCAAGGGCGTCTTTCCAATGCAATCAATGATACTCTTCTGCACTGCTGCCACAGATATAGCCAGCAACTTGGCTACTCTGCTCCCCCCTCTCTTTTTTGTCTAGATCCTGTGGGGATCTATATTGATATGATTCTACCACACTTGGCTGCGGGAGAGGAGGAAATTTTACTGACAAGGGCAGATATTTTTCAGGATAGGAAAATAAGGAAAACGGGCCCTCCCGGCCCGTTAGAAGTTCTGTTCGATATAACGGCTGGCCGCCATGGCCGCGATGGCTCCGTCGGCGGTGGCAGTCACCACTTGTCGCAGGCCCTTCTGTCGCACATCCCCTGCGGCAAAGATCCCGGGGACACTGGTCTGGCAGGTCTCCCCGTCCGCGATGATGTAGCCGTTTTCATCGATGGTAACTAGATCAGCCACAAGGCCACTGTTGGGGTTCTGTCCAATATAGATGAACACCCCGGCGGCTTCCAGGTAACTGATCTCCTGGGTAACCACATCCCGGAGCCGGACCCGTTCCACCATGTCGCCACCTTCAATGGCCTCCACCACCGAGTTCAGCTGGAAAAACAACCTTTCTTGCTTCTTGGCCAGCTCCTGGACTATGTGGGTAGCCCGAAAATGCTGACGGCGGTGCACAATGGTGACCTTGCTGCCGTAGCGGCAGAGAAAAATCCCTTCCTCCAGGGCGGAGTCACCCCCACCCACCACCACAATGGGCTTGTCCCTGAAAAAGGCTCCATCGCAAGTGGCACAATAGGAAACACCACGGCCGGCGAATTCTTCTTCACCGGGTACCCCCAGTTTGCGGGGCGAGGAGCCTGTGGCCACAATTAAGGCCTTTCCCAAGTAGGTACCGCTCAGGCCCTGAAGTTGCTTCAGCTTTCCATCTAACGTAACACTGCTAATCTGGTCATACCCAATCTGACAACCGAAGCGGCGGGCCTGTGCCTCCATCAGTTCGCTCAGCTGTCGTCCGCCGATGGGTTCCACAAAGCCCGGATAGTTTTCCACTTCCGAGGTATTAAACAGCTGACTGCCGCCAGCATTGTCGAGTATTAGCGCCTTCAGGCCGGCCCGGGCCGCATACAACCCCGCGGTAAGGCCCGCCGGACCTCCTCCAACAATTACCACATCCCAAAGCTCCTGCATCGTCTTCGAGGCTTCCTTCCCGAAAGCCTTTAGATGCCTCCCTTCTGCGGCTAGTATTCTACAAGGGTAGTTCCGGGGTAATAATGGGACAAGATCTCCCGATAGCTCCACCCTTGCCGGGCAAAGCCATCGGCCCCGTACTGAGACATCCCCACCCCATGGCCGTAACCCCGCACGGAAAACACTAGTTCCGTCGCGGTTTGGCTCACCGTAAACCAAGTGGAACGCAACCCCAGAATCTCACGAAATCTGCGTCCGGTCAAGGTCACACCATTGACCGAAAGTTCACGGACCCGCCCCGAAGGGTAACGCTGGGTCACCACCACGGTAAGCGGTGCCTGGAGAGAAACACCCAAGGCTTTGGATAACTCCACCTGCACCTGGGCGATGGACCGTCGTTCTTCGTGTTCAAACCAGGGGGAGTGTTCCTCATAGGGACTTTCCACACTGACCAGGTATGGCAGGTCGGTAACCCAGTAGTTGCCCGAGTTTTCGGTACGGCCGCCACTGGTGGAGTGATAGGCGGGCAAGATGTATTCCCCCTGGTAGACCAGAACCTCCCCTGCGGTGGCCTGGACGGCCTCCTTGATCTTTCGCCAGTAACGCCAGTAGTTCCACACACCCCACCGCTGCTTCAGTTCCTCGGAGGAATACCAGGCCTGATCTACCCGATGATCACTGGATAGTTGGGCCTGGGGATGCTCCGTAAGCCGGCGTCCCTGGGCCAGCATGCGCACCGCATAGGTTCTTGCCGCCACCGCCTGGGCCTTGAGGGCCTCGGGATGAAAGGAGGCGGGCATCTCGGCAGCCACCACCCCGGCCACATATTCCTCCAGGTCCAGTTGCAAAAGTTTACCCTCCGCGGCCCACCACAGATGCACCAAGGGACCCACCTTCGGTGCCGGACGCCAGAGGCAACGGTACACCCCCAAGCAAAGTCCCAACAAGAACAAAAGCAGCAACCACCGGACCTTCTTCCCCATGGACTCACTTCCCGCCTAATCTATTTTCTGAAATAGATTATTCGGCAGGCTGAGCCAATATGTCTGGGGATGTACACTACCCTAATATTCTACCATTTCCTAGTATGTCCTGCCTTGGGGATTCCTAGACTAGGGACAGCACACCAGCGAAAGGGAAGACAAGGTGGGTTTCCGGTTGGTAAGCAGGATCAAAGGTGCCTCTGGGGATAATCTTCTTCCAGGGTGACCGAAGGAATCAAAAGACCCCTCACCGAAGGAAAGGGCATGGGAAGAATATCTATCATATCCTTTTCGTGCACGGATGCCCGCTTTCGCATCAAACAAGACCGATCATTGCCGGGGGTGCCTTGTCGATATGCATTCCCCAGTTCCTTCATCTCCCAACAATTGGATCCACCGAGGACACATGAAACCATCGTAGAAGTATGCTATGAGGTCCGGTGGACCGGGTGAGGACCCTTTGGAGAATCCGCAGCACCCTTTGGTCAAAACTGGAAAGTGGGAGTATTTCCCCTCCCGTAGGACACATACACACCATTGAAGGGCCCTCCGCTGGACTAGGCACCCCTTGGTGTTGCTAGTCTAAACACAGCCTCGGGAAAGGCTGCATCGCTGCGGGGACCGTAACCCCCGGGTTCTTGTCACTAGGGGGTAATTGAGATATGATAGGGGCAAGACCGAAGTAGATAGGTTTTCCATGTATCGAATACGAGGTCACAACCGGTGATCGTCGGAAGGGAGGCCAATGGACTGCTCCTGGGAGCAGTCCAGCCACGAGCATGAGAAAATTGCACCATCAAACCGATATTTGTATCGTCGGCGGAGGGATTTCCGGCATGGCGGCCGCCATCGCCGCGGCCAGAACCGGCGCCCAGGTAATACTTATCCACGACCGACCGGTTCTAGGAGGCAATGCCTCTTCGGAAATCCGGATGCATATCTGTGGCGCCGACCGCCATGGCAGCATCCCATACGTGCGGGAAACGGGCATCCTCGAGGAAATCCGTCTGGAGAATGCCTACAAGAATCCCCAGGGCAGTTACTCCGAGTGGGACCGGGTCCTGTGGGAAACCGTCTGGCAGGAGCCTAATATAAAACTACTGCTTAACTGCTCCTGCTACGATGCACTAACGGAGAACAACGTAATTAAGAGGGTGACTGCCTGGCAGCTTACCACCGAGACCCAGCATACGGTGGAAGCCACGATCTTCCTGGATTGCAGCGGAGACGGTATCCTCGCCCCCTTGAGTGGAGCTGAGTTTCGCCTGGGCCGGGAAGCACGCTCGGAATTCAACGAGTCCCTAGCGCCCGAAAAGGCCGACTCCCAGACCATGGGCTGCACCTGTCTTTTCCTAGCAAAAAGGTACGACACCCCGCAGCCCTTCACCCCGCCCCAGTGGGCCTATAAATACCCCACGGAAGAAAGCATGGGGGTAGCCCGCGGCCATATGTCCTACGGCAAGGATCACTGGATGGGTTATTGGTGGATCGAGGTGGGAGGCGAAGACCATCCCATCTACGATTTTGAGGAGATGCGGGATGAACTTCTGAAAATGGTCTACGGCGTCTGGGATCACATCAAGAACCATGGGGATCATGGGGCCGAAAACTTCGCCCTGGAATGGGTCCAGTTCCTCCCTGGCAAACGGGAGTCCCGACGGCTCATTGGCGATCATCTCCTCACCCAAGGGGACATCGAAGCCGAAGGGAAATTCCCGGATATTGTGGCCTACGGCGGATGGACCATGGATGATCATACCCCCGGAGGCTTCCGCAGACCTGACTTGGTGCCCACCCACTGGCATCAAGCCCCTTCCCCCTATGGGATTCCCTATCGGTGCCTGTATTCCAAGAACATCATTAACCTAGGCTTTGCGGGTCGGAACATCAGCGCCACCCACATCGCCATGTCCTCCACCCGGGTAATGGGGACCTGTGCGGTCATGGGGCAAGCCATTGGTACCGCCGCAGCCTTGGCCATTAAGTACAACTGCACCCTGCGGGAGATCGGGCAAAACAGAATCAAGGAACTGCAGCAGATCCTGCTGGAGGACGATTGCTACCTACCCTGGCACAAACGGGAGATCAACGAGCTGACTCGACAGGCCACCCTCGCTGCTGCGGTGGGCGATCCGGAGCCCCTACGGGACGGAATCGACCGACCCGTGGGCAATGATCACCACTGCTGGGTAGGAAATATTAACGATGCCATCACCTACACCTTTGCCCAACCCCAACTGGTCAAGCGGGCCCGTTTCGTCTTTGACACGGGGCTGGAGCGTTCCTTCTCCTTCAGCTGGCTGGAGGGTAAGACTCCCCCACCGCTGCCCCCAGAATTGGTGTCGGACTTTGTGGTGGAGGCCCTCATTGATGGTGAGTGGCGAAAGATTAAGACGGTGGCAGACAACTACCAACGGCTGGTTTATGTGGACCTGAACGTAAAGGCGGAGGGCATCCGCTTCATCCCCAAGAAGACACGGGGTGTGGAGCAAGTTAAACTATACGGCTTCACCCTGGAGTAGTGAGGGTAGGGTTACATCCCTAGGGCTAGACCCTAGGGATGTAATTTTTTGTCCTAGACTCCACCGGTCTAGGGACTTGGGGATACGGGGCAACACGATCTGGTTCTTGCGATTAATTGACTTATTTTCCTTGTTGTGATTATAATTTCTCTCGGAGTAATGCAATCTTGTCATCTGTCTGCCTGGAGGGTAAACCGATGCCTGACGTAACTGTAGGTATACCGCGCGGGCTTTTTTTCTATACCTTCTATCCCCTGTGGAAAGCCTTTTTCCAAGAGCTAGGAGCCAAAGTACTGGTCTCTCCGCCCACCACCAAAAAGATCCTCGATGCGGGGGTAGAAGAGACGGTAACCGACGCGTGTATTCCCATCAAGGTATATCACGGCCACGCGAAGTTTCTGCGGGACAAGGTGGATTATCTGTTCATCCCCCGGATGGTCAATTACCGAGGTAAGCAGACCTTCTGTCCCAAGTTTCTTGGCCTACCGGACATGGTCCGCTATTCCATACCCAATCTACCACCGGTCATCAGTCCCCGGGTGGCCATTCGGGGCAGCAAGCGACGGCTCTTCCAGGCCTTTCACGAAACGGGAATCTATTTCACCGATGATCAAAGACTAATCAAAAGGGCTGGCCAAAGGGCTCTGGAAGCCCATCGGGCCTATCTTGAGTTGCTTTCCCAGGGAGTATCGGTACCAGAGGCCCTACGAACCATCGATGGCCGACCGACAAAGCAAAGACCAGTCCCCCACCCCAATCCCTTGAGACTTGCGGTCTTGGGTTACCCCTATGTAATCAATGACGGGTATACCAGCATGGATCTGGTGAACCATCTGGCTGATTGTGGCGTGCAGTACTTCACCTTTGAAAATCTGTCCTTGGAAGAGATACACAGGGGCAAGTACTGGGACAGTAAGGATGTCTTCTGGTATTTCAGCCACACCATTCTCAAGACTGCCTCATACATCTTCCAAGGCCACAGACCCGTAGACGGCATCATCCATGTCACCGCCTTCGGTTGCGGTCCCGATTTCCTCGTGAACCGCCTGTTGGAGGGAGAGGCCAAGAAACATGATCTACCCTTCCTCACCCTAACCATCGACGAACAGTCAGGTCAAAGTGGCGTTTTGACCCGCTTGGAGGCCTTCTGCGACATGGTTCGCCGCCGTCAACGTCAAAGGGAGGGTACTACCAGTGCGTAAAGTGAGTTTCCCCAGTATGGGTACCTCGTCAATTGTCTTCCGCGATCTGATGGAGGCCTTGGGCAACGAAGTGGTGTTTCCGCCAAAACCCACGGAAAAAACCCTGAGCCTGGGTACTAGATACGCCCCGGAATTCGCCTGTGTCCCCTACAAGATCGTCTTGGGCACATATCTGGAAGTCCTTGAGAAGGGCGCCGACACCCTGGTGACCAGCGGCGGCTGCGGTCCCTGCCGGGCCGGCTTGTACGGCAATCTGCACGAAGTGATCCTAAAGGATCTGGGCTACGACTTCGAAATGATCATCTTTGAACTTCCCCGGTTCGGCTGGAAAAGATTCTTTCACAACATTCGGGTCCTCAACGGAAAGAGGCTGTCTTTACCCCGGTTGCTACCGGTGATCCGGACATGCTGGACCAAGCTGGTGGCGTTAGACGCCCTTGAGAAGCTTTCCCATTACGTGCGGCCCCGGGAGCTAAACAAGGGAGAGACCACCCGGGTGTATCGACAATGTGTGGCGGCCTTGGACAAGGCCCGCACCCTTCAGGAGGTCCGGGAAGCAAGAAGAGCCGGCGAAGCCAAACTTCGCAGCATTCCCCAGGACCCCACCCGAAAACCCCTACGGGTGGGGCTGGTGGGAGAGATCTATGTTCTGATCGAACCCTTTGCGAATCTGGATATCGAACAGACCCTAGGAGAGCTAGGCGTGGAAGTGCATCGCTCCATCTACCTCAGTGGCTGGGTCGTGGATAATACCGTCACCGACACCCTTGGTCAAGTTGGTGGGTTGGAGATCAAACGGGCCGCGGCACCGTACCTACCGGAAATGGTCGGCGGTCACGGCCAGGACTCCATCGGAAATACGATCATCTATGCCCATAGGGGCTTTGACGGTGTAGTTCAGCTTTCCCCCTTCACTTGCATACCGGAGATCGTGGCCAAGAGCATCCTGCCCCAGGTCAGTAAAGATTACAACATCCCTGTCCTCAGTGTGGCCTGTGACGAACTTACAGGTAAAGCAGGCTTACAAACCAGGCTGGAAGCCTTTGTGGACTTGATGGAGAGAAAAAGGCGCAGGCAAGCTTCCTAAAGCCCCTGCGCCAGAGTCTACGTTCTGATTAACTTGTCCTCCGTCACTGGACAATGAAGGCATCGTTATATCCTTGGGCCTTCAACTCCTGTAACAATTTCTCAGCATTGTCCCGTTGGGAGAAGGCTCCCACCTGCACCCGGTAGGGTTCGGGAGTGACGTATACTTCGTAACCCGAGGCCCGCAACCGGTTGGCTAATTGCTCTGCGTTCTCCCTATGCCGGAAGGACCCCACCTGCACCCGGTACAACGTCGTCTCCGTGGTGGTGCTGGTAGTGGAAGGGGTACTGGTCACCGCTGGTGAGGTCGATGCAGAAAGCGAGCCGCTGGGGGGAGATTCCGATGAAGCCTCGTCCAGGGCACCTGCGATGCTTTGTGAGTCAAAGGCAATGGTCGGTGTACTGGGCGCAAGCAAATCCATCAACCACTGGCCAATGAGAAATCCGATAAAAATCGCACAGGCTCCCACCGCAATCAGCAGCATGGCAAAACCAAGTTTACCGGAACCATCATTTTTCTTCTTGTCTGTAGCCATAAAAACCAGACCCTCTCTTCACTGGCGTTCCACTCGCCTAATCATTCGTCAACGGGCTAACTAATTCCTGCTCAGCAGAGGGCGCAGTTCCCGGACCAAGTACAGGGATCCGCAGATACAAAGCACCTCATCCCCCGCCACCATGTTCAAAGCCTCCGACAGGGCCACCGCCGGATCCGGATAGGCATAAACCTCATCCAGATACCTCCGGGCCAGGCTCTTCAGTTCAGCGGCCGGAATGGATGCACTCCGGCCTTTGGTTGGTTCGGTAAATATGGCTTTTGTGCCTAAGGGCAACAGCGTCTTAAGGATAGCATTTGCTTCTTTATCTTCCATCATACCCATAAGAAAGGTAATTTTCCGTTCAGGTAACAAAGCAGATAAAGCCGCCCTGAGCGCCTGGGCACCATCCAAATTGTGGGCCCCATCCAATAGCACCAGGGGATCAGTCCCCATCACTTCCAACCGCCCAGGCCACCGCACCCGCCCCAAGCTTTGGAGCACCGGCTCCCAATGAAAGGCCTCGCCCAGGAACAACTTGCTGGCGGTAATGGCGGCACAGGCATTGATCACCTGATGTTGCCCCAACAGACTCAAGTGGATCCTCTGGCCCTGAAAGGTAAACACAGTACCTGCCAAGGATACTTCCTCCACTGTCCACGCGGAAGCATCAAGCTCCTCCACATGACAGCCCCGCTCCTCGGCCACCGCCAGGATCGTATTCCTTGCTCCTTCCCTTTGGGGGGTTAATACCACCGGCACGCCCGGTTTAATGATCCCCGCCTTCTCGAAGGCGATCTCTTCAATGGTCTTCCCCAGGACCTCCTGGTGATCTAGGTCCACATGGGTGATAACGCAAACCGCGGGCTGCACTACATTGGTGGCATCGAACCGCCCCCCCATTCCCACCTCCACCACCGCACAGTCCACTTCCTCCTGGGCAAAGTACCGAAGGGCCAAGGCGGTACAGACCTCAAATTCCGTGGGGTGATCCGCCATCCCTGTGGCCAGGGGACGCAGCTCCTCCACCAAAGCATCAAGGGCCCCAGAGGGAATCGGTACACCCTGCACCGTGATCCTTTCATTGAAGGATTCAATATGGGGAGAAATGTACAGACCTGTTTTCAGACCATGGGCCGCAAGAATATCCGCGGTCATCCGGGCGGTGGAACCCTTGCCGTTGGTCCCCGCAATATGGATGACCGGAAAGTTGCGCTGGGGGTTGTCCAGGGCCTGGCAAAGCTCCTGGATACGTGAAAGGCCCGGTTTGGAACCAAACCGGGCTAAACTCTCCAAGTATGCCTGTCCTTGTGAAAAATCCACTTTCCTTCGATCCTTTCCCTGGGAGACTTACGCCAAAGCTTTCAGGCTTTCCTCGATCTTGGCCTTCTCCTCCAGATAAGCCTGTAGCTTCGCCCGTTCCTTTTCCACCACTTCCGGCGGGGCCTTGGCCAGGAAACCTTCATTGCTCAGCTTGGCCTCACAACGCTTGATCTCCTGCTCACTATTGGCCAGTTCCTTCTCCAACCGCTTCCGCTCCGCCTCCAGATCCACCAGGCCTTCCAAGGGTAGGTAGATCTCCACACCAGAGGCAACGGCGAAGATGGCCTGTTCCGGTTTTTCCCCCGTGGCGGGACCAATCTCCAATTCCCCAAGTCCCGCTAAAGATTCCACGTACAACCGGTTTTCCTCTAAGATCTCCCGCGGGCGGCCGTCGGCAAACACCAGGGCCTTAATCCTACGACTGGGTGGCACCTGTTTCTCACTGCGGACGTTACGGATGCTGCGGACCACATCCATCAGCACGGCCATATCTCCTTCGGCCTGCGGGTCTAACATCCTCTCCTGGGCCAAAGGCCAAGCAGCCCGCACGATGGTCTCACCGGTGCCGGGCAGCGCTTGCCACAGCGCCTCGGTGATAAAGGGCATGAAGGGATGGAGCAGCCGTAAGGTACCATCCAAAACCGTCCACAACACCCACTGGGTGGTATACTTCACTTCAGCACCGAATTTCCCAGACAGGTATGGCTTCGAGATCTCCACATACCAATCACAAAGCTCGTTCCAAGTAAACTCATATATGGCTCTACTGGCTTCGGCCAAATCGTATTCGCTCAGATAGTTAGTAACCCGTTCCACCGTTCGCTGGTAACGGCTAAGAATCCAGCGATCCCCAAGGCTAAAGTCCGTGGGGGTAGCCGCGGGCACAAAGCCATCGAGATTCATTAGGGCAAAGCGGGTGGCGTTCCACACCTTGTTGGCGAAATTGCGGCTGGCCTCCACCTGCTCGGGATAGTAACGCATATCGTTGCCCAGGGAACCGCCCCGCACCAGGGTAAACCGCAGGGCATCGGCACCGTACTCTTCGATCACTTCCAAGGGGTCCACACCGTTGCCCAGGGACTTGCTCATCTTCCGCCCTTGGCTATCCCGCACTAAACCGTGAATCAAGACTTCACTAAAGGGCGGTTTACCGGTAAACTCCATGCCCATCACGATCATCCGGGCCACCCAGAAGAAGATAATGTCAAAGCCGGTAACCAACAAGGAAGTGGGATAGTAACGTTCTAGATCCTTGGTCGCATCGGGCCAGCCCATGGTCGAGAAGGGCCACAGTGCCGAGGAGAACCAGGTGTCGAGTACATCGGGATCCTGGGTCAACCGGTCACTATTGCACTTGGGACAATGGGTGGGATCCACTTTGCTGACGATGGTTTCCCCGCAGTTATCGCAATACCAAACGGGAATGCGATGTCCCCACCACAGTTGCCGGGAAATACACCAATCCCGGATATTCTCCATCCAATTCAAGTACAGCTTCGTGAACCGCTCCGGTATAAAGCGCACCTGGCCGTTTTTCACCACTTCAATGGCCGGTTCCGCCAAGGGCTTCATCTTCACAAACCACTGCTCGGAAATGAGGGGTTCCACCACCGAATCGCAACGGTAACAGTGCCCCACCGCATGCATGTGGTCTTCAATTTTCTCCAAAAGCCCCGCGGCCTTAAGATCCTCCACCACCCGTTTACGACACTCTTCCCGGGTGAGGCCCGCATACCGACCGGCCTCTTTGGTCATCACGCCGTCCTCGCCAATAACCTGAATCTGGGGCAGGTTGTGTCGCTCGCCCATGGCATAGTCATTAGGATCATGGGCCGGGGTGACCTTCACCAACCCGGTTCCAAACTCGGGACTGACGAAACTATCGGCGATCACCGGAATGGTCCGGTCCGTCAAGGGTAGGCGCAGGGTTTTACCCACTAGATCCTTGTAGCGATCATCCTCGGGATTCACCGCCACCGCCGTATCCCCCAACATGGTCTCCGGCCGGGTGGTGGCGACAGTAATATATCCATCGCCATCGGCGAAGGGATAGCGGATATAGTACAGCTTGCCAGGGGATTCGATATGCTCCACTTCCACATCGGACAGGGCGGTGTTACACTCCACGCACCAGTTAATCAAGTAATGGCCGCGGTAGATCAACCCCTTCTCGTAGAGGGAAACGAATACCTCCCGCACCGCCCGGGAGCAACCTTCGTCAAGGGTAAACCGTTCCCTAGACCAGTCACAAGAAGCACCAAGACGCTTCAGCTGATTGATAATCGTATTTCCGTACTTCTCCTTCCAGTCCCACACCCGCTTCAGGAAGGCCTCCCGCCCGAGATCATGCCGGGTGAGCCCCTCCTTGCGCAATTCTTCCTCCACACGTATTTGGGTCGCAATGCCGGCGTGATCCGTCCCCGGCAGCCAGAGGGTGTTATATCCTTGCATGCGCCGCCAGCGGGTAATGATATCCTGCAGGGTGTTGTCCAAAGCATGTCCCATGTGCAGTTGGCCAGTTACGTTGGGAGGTGGTATGACAATCGAGAAGACAGGCCCTTCTTTGGCGTTATCCGCGTAGAAGTGATTGCCCTCCAACCAATAGTTATACCACTTCTCTTCCATCCCTTTAGGATTATACACTTTCTCAAGATTCGTACCCATCGACCAGAACCTCCCAAGTACTCTCGGCAACCCTTTGTCCGTTAAATATCATCGTAATTATACTATGCATTATTTCGCAAAATCAAGCAACCGATACCAAGGGCCCTTGCTGGCCACCACACTTCTCAGATTCTACCCGTGATCCCGGATCATCTGCCCTTTGGAAAAGACCGGGCCTGTCCGGTCATCACCTGGTCCGGGGGTTGTTCACCCTGGGACAAAAACCACCCCTGGGTCAGAGCATCGC
>DUMW01000048.1 GCA_012839765.1 Bacillota bacterium | reverse complement strand
CACGGTGAGACTACTGCCAAAGGAGCTTGGCACGCCAGATGAAATATTGGAACGATATGGGATCGAACGGTCAACTTAGCACACGTTCTTTCTTTTTTTCCCTGGGCTTATGTCAAAACCCCAGTTTACCGGGTTTCTTGGCAGGATTAACCTTCTTTTGTAGCGAATAGGCAATTGAGAAGTAGCTGTCGGTTGTATGGATAGTTCTTCGGTTTGTTGGGCCGAGTAGAGGTCCGCCGGCTCTGGCCTTACCAGAGCCGGCGGAAGATGTGGGTAATACAGAGAGGTAAATATCTTATACGGAGGGAAGTAGAATGGAACAGGATTTTGTTGTACAGGAACCGCAGAACCGTTGGCGGGGTCGCATGCCGAAAATAGGGATTCGCCCTGTCATTGACGGCCGGCGGCGGGGTGTGCGGGAGTCTTTGGAAGAGCAGACCATGAACATGGCCAAGGCGGCGGCGGAGTTAATCACCAAGAACCTTCGCCATGCCAATGGGATGCCCGTGGAGTGCGTCATCGCAGATACCACCATCGGCGGATTCAGCGAGGCCGCAAAGGCTGAAGAGAAGTTCGCCAGGGAAGGGGTTGGGGTCACCATCTCCGTAACCCCGTGCTGGTGCTACGGTTCGGAGACCATGGATATGGATCCCCATCGTCCCAAGGCCATTTGGGGCTTTAACGGCACCGAGCGGCCCGGCGCGGTCTATCTTGCTGCGGTGCTGGCGGCCCATAATCAAATGGGACTGCCGGCCTTTGGTATCTACGGCCAGAATGTCCAAGATGCCACAGATACGTCCATCGCTCCCGATGTGGCGGAGAAACTGTTGCGGTTTGCCAAGGCTGGTCTAGCGGTGGCCACCATGCGGGGCAAATCCTACCTGTCCATGGGTTCTGTCTCCATGGGGATCGCCGGTTCCATGGTGAACCAGAGCTTCTTCCAGGAGTACCTGGGGATGCGTAACGAGTATGTGGACATGTCTGAGTTTATCCGTCGGATCAATGAAGAAATATATGATCCTGAGGAGTACGAGCGGGCATTGGCCTGGGTGAAGCGGCACTGTAAAGAGGGTTGGGATCCTAACCCGCCGGAGTTGCAGTCCTCTCGGGAACGGAAGGATTGGGAATGGGCGTTTGTGACCAAGATGGCCCTGATCGCCAAAGACTTGATGGTGGGCAATCCTCGCCTTGCGGAATTGGGTTATGCGGAGGAGGCCGAAGGGCGCAACGCCATCCTGGCTGGTTTTCAGGGGCAGCGGCAGTGGACAGATCACTTCCCCAACGGCGATTTTATGGAAGCTATTCTGAACTCCTCCTTTGACTGGGAGGGCATTCGGCAGCCCTATCTGGTGGCTACCGAGAATGACTCCCTCAACGGGACGGTCATGCTTTTTGGTTACCTACTCACCGATCGGGCCCAAGTCTTTGCTGATGTACGCACCTACTGGAGTCCTGACGCAGTGAAGCGAGTGACGGGTCGCGAGCTGACGGGCTTGGCGGAGAATGGGATTATCCACCTGATTAACTCCGGTTCTGCGGCCATCGACGGCTGTGGTCGCCAGACCCAGGACGGTCAACCGGTAATGAAGCCCTACTGGGAGATCACCCCTGAGGAGGCCAAGGCTTGTCTGGACGCTGTTTCTTGGTGTCCCGCCAACCGGGGCTATTTCCGGGGCGGCGGTTTCTCCTCCCACTTTGTGAGTAAGGGAGGTATGCCGGTGACCCTGTCCCGTTTGAATATTGTCAAGGGCCTTGGTCCGGTGCTGCAAATCGCCGAAGGTTATACCGTGGAGCTGCCCAAGGAAGTCCACGACATCCTGGACAAACGCACGGATCCCACCTGGCCCACTACCTGGTTTGCACCACGGCTTACCGGTAAGGGTGCCTTCACGGATGTTTACTCTGTGATGGCCAACTGGGGTGCAAACCACGGAGCCTTCAGCTACGGTCATATCGGTGCGGACCTCATTACCCTGGCCTCCATGCTGCGGATCCCCGTTTGCATGCACAATGTACCGGAAGAGAAGATTTTCCGGCCTAGCGCTTGGAGTGCCTTCGGGACCAGCGACCTGGAAGGTGCCGATTACCGAGCCTGCAAGAACTTCGGTCCGTTGTATGGTTAGTCACACTGGGGGGCTATGGCCCCCCAGATCCCTTGCGGAGGTGATTCCTATGGGCGCGCCGGTGAAGATGCTGGCCTTCGATTTGGGGGCCAGTAGTGGCCGTGCGATGTTGGGGATATATGAAAAGGGACGTTTGTCCATCGAGGAGATCCACCGGTTTCCCAATGAACCCGTTTCCCTGCGGGGACATCATTACTGGGATATCCTGCGTTTGTTCCACGAGATCAAGCTTGGTCTGCGCAAGGCCTTCAATGGAGGACATAAAGACATTGTATCCATTGCTATCGACACCTGGGGTGTGGATTTCGGCCTTCTGGATAAGAACGGCGATCTTCTAGGCAACCCCTACCACTACCGGGATTCCCGCACCGATGGGATGATGGAGAAGGTCTTTGAGCTGATTCCTCCGGAGGATCTTTACGCCCAAACGGGGATTCAGTTCATGAAGCTGAACACGATCTTTCAGCTCTTTGCGGTGAAGCAGTTCCAGGAGCATATCCTCAAGGAGACAAGAGCAATGCTCCTTGTTCCCGACCTGCTCAACTACTTTCTCACCGGACGCATGGCCTCGGAGTATACCATTGCCAGTACTACCCAGCTACTGGATCCGGTGAAGCGGATTTGGAATTGGGATCTCATTGATAAGCTGGGCCTGCCCAATATCTTTACCGACATCATTCCGCCGGGAACGGTGTTGGGTCCCTTGTTGCCGGAAGTGGTGGAGGAGCTCGGCGGTGGGGAAGACATCTCGGTGGTGGCGGTGGGTTCCCATGATACCGCCTCTGCGGTGGCTTCGGTGCCCGCATCTTCCAAAGATTTCGCGTACATCAGTTCCGGTACCTGGTCCCTTATGGGTGTGGAGATCGATCAGCCGATCATTAACCTGGAGAGTGCCTCCCTCAGTTTCACCAATGAAGGGGGCGTTGCCAATAGGATTCGGTTCCTGAAGAATATTATGGGCCTGTGGCTGGTCCAGGAGTGCCGGCGTCAGTGGCAACGGGAAGGGGAAGATTTGAGTTTTGGTCAATTGGCGGAATTGGCTAAGGAAGCAAAACCCTTCCGGGCCTTTGTTGATCCCGATCACGAATCCTTTGTGGCACCAGGGGACATGCCTGCGCGGATCCAGGACTTTTGTCGGAATACTAACCAGCCGGTGCCTGAGACCAAGGGGGAAATCATTCGGTGTATCACCGAGAGTCTAGCGTTGAAATACCGGGTGACCATGGAGAGCTTGGAGCAGATCCTGGGGCGGGAGCTTTCGGTGCTGCATATTGTTGGTGGGGGTATCCAGGATGAACTCCTGTGTCAGTTTACCGCGGATGCCACGGGCAAGCGGGTCCTCGCTGGTCCTGTGGAGGCTACCTCCATCGGTAATCTCATGGTTCAGGCCATGGTGGCCGGACAGGTGGGCAGCCTCGAGGAGATCCGGGCCTGTGTGGCCAGATCTTTCCCCCAGAAGGAGTACATCCCCCAAAACACCGAGGCCTTCGATGGGCAATACCAACGTTTCAAAGAGTTGCTAAGCTGATTGTTATCGGCCCAAGGACTTGGGCCGATTCCTCCCCCCAACACTTACCAGAAGTATTCTTGGTCCATCTGTCGAATTGAGAGAATTATAAGAAAATCTACCTGGAAAATCGATAATTGGTCCACATGGTATGCTACTGGAGGGGGAAACAGATGAAGTCAAGAATACTGTTTTCGGTGGGGATGATACTACTCTTTGGCCTTCTTTTCGCGGGTTGTCAACAACTGGATCAAGGCCTGGGCCCTGGGCCCAGCAACAAGTTCTATGTGGTGCAGCCGGGGGATGCCCTGTGGCGGATTGCCCAAAGGTTTAACACCACCGTCGATGCCCTGGTGGCCCTCAACGGAGTGTCCCCAGAGGCGCTGAGGGTGGGTCAGCAACTGCTACTACCCCCGGGGGCCGAGGATCAATATCGGTTTGCTTTGGAACCCTGGGAGCTGGATCTTTTTGCTCGGCTCGTCCACGCGGAAGCCGAAGGTGAACCCTACGAGGGGAAAGTGGCAGTGGCCGCTTCGGTGTTAAACCGGCTGGCGGATCCCCGGTATCCGGATACCATCTATGAGGTAATCTATCAAGTGGTGGCCGGGGCGTATCAGTATAGCCCGGTGCGGGACGGGCGGATCGATTTGCCCGCGGGTCCCGATTCTGTCAACGCGGTGCATGAGGCCCTGTTGGGCCGGGACCCTTCCCTAGGCGCCAACGGGTTTTACAATCCCCAAAAGACCAACAATCAATGGGTGCGCCAACAACCGGTGACGGTGGTTATCGGGCAGCATGTCTTCTTTCGCCACTAAGAAACAGGGTGCCGGTGAGGCACCCTGTTTCTTAGATCCGGCGGGCCACCAAATGAGCATCGTAAATGGCTGCGGTAGCACGTCCCGGTTCTTTCGCATCGCCGATGATCTCTACGTGCACTCCCGGGGGCAGCTGCTTTGCCAATTCGTTATTGCTTTCCATGCCCGCGGCGATTACCACGGTGTCCGCGGGGATCCGATCCTCCCGGTCCCCCAGGGAAACATCCACGCTGTCGGGGTTTATCCTAAGGACTTCGACTTCGGTGAGGATCCTCACTTTGCCCTTGGCTAGCCGTTCCAATAGGAAGGATTTGCGGGCTGGGCCCGTGGCTCCACCGATGTCTCCCAGGCTTTCTACCACGGTCACTTTGTGGGCCTGCTCCGCCAAGAAGTCTGCAATCTCCAGGCCAGTGGCTCCACCACCAATGACTACCACCTGGGGACCTACTTCGACCTCGCCCTTCAAGACAGAATTGGCAAAGACCACGTGGGGTTGGTCCACTCCGGCGATGTTCGGTTTGGCATGGCTTGATCCGGTGGCGATAACTACAGCGTCGGGATTCTCCGCCATGATTCTATCCACATCCGCCGGCGTGTTCAACTGTACATTAATGCCCAACTTGTTCACCTGGTTGATGAGCCATTGGGCATCCTCCCGGATTTCATACTTGTCCGGCAGGACACCGGCTAGCAGCCATTGGCCGCCGAGACGATCGGTGGCTTCAAAGAGGGTTACGTTGCAGCCGCGCAGTTTAAGCAGTCGAGCCACTTCCATACCTGCCACCCCGCCTCCCACGACCACTACGGTCTTGTTCGAGGGGGTGAGGGGCTCGAATTCTTGCTCCCGGCCACATTCCGGATTGAGGATACAAGTGGCGTGTTTGCCCTCCAACAGGAGTCGGTCTACACAACCCTGGTTACAGGCGATACAACGTCTGATCTCATCCCATCGTCCCTGCTGAGCCTTGTTGGGAAACTCGGGATCCGTCAGCAAGGCACGACCGATGGCGATGAAGTCCGCCTGGCCCTTGGCCAGGATGTCTTCGGCCAATTGCGGGTCGTTGATACGACCCACGGTAATGACAGGGATGTCTACTACCTTCTTTACCTCGGCCGCGGCCCAGACGTTGAAGCCCCGGGGCAGATCCATCGGAGGTACCGTATAGCGCAAAGACTCGTACGCACCGATGGAAACGTGGATGGCATCTACTCCTGCCTTTTCAAGGATCTTCGCGATCTTCTTCGTATCCTCGATGGTCAGCCCATCCCGCACCATTTCCTCGCCGCTCAACCGATAGAGGAGGGGGTAGTTCTGCCCCACCTGATCCCGCACCGCGGCGATGATCTCCAATGCGAAACGGGCCCGGTTTTCCAGGGTGCCGCCGTATTCATCTATACGTTTATTGGAATAGGGGGACATGAATTGGGCGATGAGGTACCCATGGGCCCCGTGGAGTTCGACGGCATCGAAACCTGCTTCCTTAGCCCTCCGGGCCGCTTGGGCATAGGCAGTTACCAGCTCTTTGATCGTCTCCTTACTGAGTTCTTCCGGTTCCTCTTGGCAGAGGGGACAGGGGATGGGGGAGGGGGCTACGATGGGCCTCCCGGTGACCCGGGAATTGGTCTGGCGTCCCGCATGCCACAATTGCAGACAGGCTGCTGCCCCACCTTGATGGATCACATCCACCAGTTCCTTCATTTTGGGGATGTACTTGTCGTCCCAAATGGCCAACCCCGATCCGCCGCTGGTGGGATGGACCGCCGCGATCTCCACCGTGTCCATGCCCACACCGCCCGCTGCTCGCACGCGATGGTAGTGATACAGTCTTTCGGTGACGTAGCCTTCCCTGTCCTGCATCCCCGATCCCATTGCAGGCATGATCAAACGATTCTTCAATGTGAGGCTCCCGATTTTGCCCGGCGAAAACAGCTTGGTAAACATGGCTTTTCTCCTCCTTGATATTGGCTTATGTTTTAATGTCTGTCTAGGGCTTAGTTTTATACTTCTTCTTCCGGGACTTGCTGGGAGCCTAGTTGAATCATCTGTTAATGTAGGCTATCTTAGCCAGTTCAGCAGGGTCTTCGCATCCTCCATGAAGGCCTCCGGCTCATCGTCCCGGACAAATTCCACCAACAGCCAGTGTTCCTTACCCGAAGTCTTGATTACCTCCAGGTATTGCTTCCACACTGTCTCGCCTTCGGCCAGGGCCCGCCGGGTGTGTCGAGGTTCCCAGTAGAAGGTGTGCACATTTACCAGGTAGGGAAGTAGCTCTTTGAGTCCTGCTATCCGGTACTCCACGCTCACATCCACCGCGGGTTGCCAATAGCTTTTTAGGTTTGGTTCCGCCACATCAGCCAAGAAGCGGAGGGTGGTTTCATTGGTATCGGTGATGGTGCCACCGTGGAATTCCAAGGCCACGACGATCCCCTCGGTTTGGGCCATCCGGGCAATGCGGCGGGCATCTTCCACGATCCGTTGATAATACTCTTCATCCACTTTTTCCGAGGGACGGACACCGCCCCACACTCGAATGGTGGGAGCTCCCAAAACCTTAGCGGTCTTGAGTACCGCGGAGAAATCTGGTTCCGGCTCGCCCAAGCGATAATAGGAGCCGTATGCCGCGGTGTAAAGTCCTGCGTCCTGGGTCAATTGTCGCACAGATTTGGCCGTTTCCAGGTCCCCGTGGGGGACGTGGACATCGCCGCCCCATTCTATTCCTTCCAACCCGGCCCTTTGAACCAACTCCACGATCTGCCGGGGGGTTAGTTTACGAAAGGTGATCGATACTAAGCCTGATTTAAGCATCCTCACAACTCCTTCTAATATGGAAAGCTGATTAGATCTTCGATGTAGTTCCAGACCAAAGTGGCGCCGTAGGTATGCCCTGGATAGGCCCACCCACTGCCGCTGGGGTTTTCCCTCGCTCCCAGATACTCCACAAAGGGGGCAGTACCCCGCTTTACGTAGACAAAGCGTGGACTGAGGAGAACCTTATCCACAGGCAGAGCCTTGGTGGTCGCGTAGGCGTACAAATGCTGGATATGGGCTTCCACGCCCGCGGCGGCACTGGTGAAGATGGCGCCGCATATGCCGGCCTGAAAACGCACTTGGGTAGGATCGGCTCCATTTAACGGGGTGTTCCCGTCGCTAGGCGTGCCCGTGGCCCCCAGGCCACAGAAGTTGTTCTGCCACGCTTGCACGATGCCGTCGAAGCGGAAGGCCCCCGTTTCCTTCACCGCCTGGGCCAAGGCCACATCGGGCCTAATCCCGTATTCCGGGGCAATGTCGTAATATAAATCCGCCAACCAGCCCCAACCCGGAGCCCGATGGTCTAGCCAGGCCCGGGCCTGTTCCCGGGTGGCTACCGCCTCACCGACAATGGGGGTCAGGGACTGGGTCCAATCCAGGCGGTTTGTCGGGCCTGTCACCAGCTGAGAGGCCGGAATAAAGATCCGTCCGGGTTTGCTAGCGGTTACCCTGACGATCCCTGTCAGTCCGGTGATGGTCCATCGTCCCCAGACATCGGTGACCGCTATCTTGGGCGGATCCTCATCGGTGACGACCACTACACCAGCAATGGGTCTTCCCTTGTTGTCGGTGATGGTTCCGGAGATGGAATAGGCAAAGGATGTCGTTGTGCAACCGATGAAAAGCAGGACTATGAGGGCCAAAACTACTGCACAGCGAAGCCTTGTCATGGAACCGACCCTTCCTTGAAGATTCTTGGCAAAGTGTTCGTTACACTCTCCTGAATTTCCTGCTAGTGATGGGCAAGGTAGGCTTCGGCGTGACTGCGTACCAGAGGACTGGTGCTTTTAGCGGCTTGAACAATCAGGTCTTTGGCCGGTGGAGTACCTTCGTTGGCTAAGACGATCACGGCATTGCGCTGCAGCACTGCCTTGCCCGCCCACCCCATGGGGGTCGCCCCGAAGATTTCCCTAAAGTCTCTGTTGGACAGCCCCAGGAGCCGAGCTAGATCCATGGGTTGCGTAAAGGGGGCCAGGGGTGCAAACTCCCAATGACAATTGACTGGTACCCTGCGGTTTTTCGGACAGACTTCCTGGCAGCGGTCGCACCCGTAAAGGGTGTTTTCAAACTGGGGCCAAAGATCCAAGGGGATGAATTCTTTGCTCTGGGTGAGATAGCTAAGACACTTGGTGTAATCCAACCGGTAAGGCCCAAGGGCTTGGGTGGGACAGGCCTGAAGGCAGCGTTGGCAATCTCCACAGGCCGATACCAAAGGGGATACCCCAGTGGCGGGGAGGGGATAGGTGGTGACAATCTCCCCGAGAAAAACCCAGGAGCCCAGCTCCGGATGGATGATGCAATTGTTCTTTCCATAGAAGCCGATTCCAGCCAGATACGCCGCTTCCCGGTCGAAGAGGGGGCCTGTATCCACACAGACACGAAACTGGGCGCCGGTAAGCTCCTGTAGATACTGGCCCAATTGGTTAAGCTTCCCGGTAAACACCCGGTGGTAGTCCTGTACCCGGGCATACCGGGCGATGCGGGGTCCTGTACTGTTTCCGATTTCGTTGTTATATGAAATGGCGGTGCAGATGATGCTTTGGGCCTTGGGGAGGACCAAGCTCGGGTCGATGGCCGCGTTTCGATCCTGGGGGGCCCAGGGGGAAAGGGTTCTTTTTTCTAACAGGCTGGCCAAACGTTGGAAGGAGGAGGCGGGGATGATGCCTAAGGCATCGATTCCCAATTCCCTTGCCTTTTCCCGAAGCTTAGTAGTGAGTGTCAAAGGCAATCTTGCCCCTCCTGTTTGTAACCTATTTTACAGCGTATTCCGCTTTCGCCAGGCGCAGGGCATCCCGGGCGATGACCAGTTCCTCATCGGTGGGGATGACCATGACCTTTACTTTAGATGTATCGGTAGAAATGATGTTTTCAGCCCTGTTACCCTTTTGGTTTTTAGCTTCATCGATTTCCACGCCCAACAGCTCCATATCTTTCAAGACATCGTAACGGACCTGATGGTCGTTTTCGCCGATGCCACCGGCAAAGATCATGACGTCCACGCCGCCGAGGGCCACGGCATAGCTACCCACATACTTCCGAATTCGATAAACGAATACTTCATAGGCTAAGCGTGCCCGCTCGTTGCCTTCCCTAATCGCGGCATGGATATCCCGCATGTCGGAGCTGATGCCGGAGATCCCCAACAGACCACTCTCTTTGTTTAGCATGCGATCAATGTCCAGGATGGACATATTGAGTTTTTCCGCCAGAAAACGGGTGATGGCCGGATCTACATCACCGGACCGGGTACCCATGACGAGCCCCTCCAAGGGGGTCAGTCCCATGGTAGTATCGATACAGACCCCGCCTTTCACCGCGGCCATACTGCAACCATTACCCAGATGCATGGTGATGATGCGCAGGTCCTCCAGGGGTTGTCCCAGGATTTCGGCGGCCTGGTGCACCAAGTAACGATGGGAAGTGCCGTGGAACCCGTACTTGCGGATACCGTGTTCTTTATATAGTTCGTAGGGAACAGCGTACAAGAAGGCCTTCTCCGGTAGGGTCTGATGGAAGGCAGTATCGAAAGCGGCCACTTGGACCACGTTGGGCATCAGCTCACTACAGGCCTTGATCCCCATGATATTGGCGGGCATGTGCAGAGGACCTAGTTCGATGAAACCTTCCAGGGTGGTGACTACTTCGTCGGTGATCACTACGGAATCATCATAGACCTCTTTACCGTGGAGCACCCGGTGGCCCACAGCATAGATCTCTGAAAGATCCTTTACAACACCATAGGTGGGATCAAGGAGAGTGTCCAGTACTAGCTTCAGGGCTTCCCGATGGTTCTCGATGGGTCTTTCCAGATTCCGCTTCTCGTGGCCGTTATGGGCAAAAACATAGTTACCAGTGCCGTTTACGCCGATCCGTTCCACCAGGCCCGAAGCGAGAACCGTTTCGTTCTCCATGTTGAACAGCTTGTACTTTAATGAGGAACTCCCACTGTTGATTACTAATACGTCCACAATTATCCAATCCTTTCTCCTACTGTTGTGCTCGCTAACCGAGACGTAATTTTTGTAGATTATGACCAAAAACCTCCGCAAACTCCTCCCCAAAGTGCCGCATGATACGTACTTGATAGATCTCATGTTTGATGTATTCCTGGGCAATGAGGACGAGGGCGGGGTTTGTTGTCCAAACTCCGTGGGCGTGCTGGTGCATGGTGGCAATCAGTGCCTCCTCACCATCGGCGGTGACTACAAAGAGTCGATTTTTCTGTTCTTCTTCCACTGCTTTTTGGTAATCATGTTGGAACAAACGGGTGGTTCCCAAGGAAGCCAAATCCCCAAAGGCCAAGACGATCACCCGATCCTTGTTCGACAACGCGTGTTCCAAAGGCTCTGCTTCCTCTGGCCACAGGGCCACCAAGGCTTGGTCGGTACAGTTTTCAATGATGTCTTCTGCTTTGGCGAGGATGCTGTCGTAGCCGTGTATGTTCCAGATCTGCTCGGAACCCTTGTCGATGAAAAGTTGAGCGAAATTGTCGTTGAGAAAACTGATGGTTTGTTCAAACTGCTGTTGACATTGTCGAAGCAATTGCTGGGGATTGACAGCTACATACTTGACGGGATCAGTAAGATTGGCCCAGAGGGCTCCCTTTTCTTTAAGACGATCGATGGTTTCGTAAATCTTGGAAGTGGGAACGCCGGATAGTTTACTGAGTTCATATCCAGTGACCGGCTGGCCCTTCTGTAAGGCTGCGATATATGCTCGGGCTTCGTACTCTGTGAAGCCCAGATCTTTTATTGACGCAATTATCTCCTGTAACCGTTCCACGAAATATCCGCAATAAACCCACCACCAAGAGGGTGGTGGGATGGCTGCGGTCTTCCCCCTTTGTTGTGGAAGTACTGGATACTACCTCTGTTCCAAGAAGGCCGGAAGTACAGATGCTCTAAAACCTTTGGTTTGCGCCTGGGGTCCACAATTCCCCAATAACAAACCTGTCTTAACGAGCTTCTGCTGCCTCTTTAGGCCACTACACTACCTAGGTAGTCAAGGATATTATACAGGGAAAAATACCGTATTTCAACCGGTTTGCGCAGGTATTTGGGACCGATCATGGCTCTTTCGAAGGCTCCTTTGAGAACTTCATGTATCTTGGCACAGACCAAGTGAAAAAGGTCTGGGGTAACAGGGTTTTCTAGAAACCGAGGTTGCGAAAACCGCATTGGTGGGCGGGCCTGGGGATAGGACGTCGGTTCTTGCTTTGGATGAAGGGTTTCCGCGGCTCCCCTTAGCTTTTGGGGTACGGAAGCGGTGGTTCCACCGTCGGATGGCGACCAATAGCACCACGGATCTGTATGTGTGAAACAGACAACAGTCTTACTAAACCCTTGGCGTCGCGTCTATAGGGAGGCTGTATGTTCCCATGTCTCTGGCATCTTTGGTCAGTTTATTGGGCTCCGAT
>DUMW01000047.1 GCA_012839765.1 Bacillota bacterium | reverse complement strand
TACAACACGCGTCGGGTACAAAAACGACTTGGATATCTTAGTCCTATCGAATGGTTGAACCTCTACACCGAGAGGGTTGCGAAGGGTGTCGCTTAACTGAATGTCCGGAAATGTGTTGACAACCCATGCCAAGCACTCCAATGAAGACGTGATCGCGCCCTTCAGCGTCTGGGTGGAGAGATACGGGCACTTGATTGGCAACTTCGGCGGCGTGGATACCGACGTGCTCTGCCAGCGGAGCGAACAGGAGATTAAGGCCTATGTAAAAGAGGTTATTGCCCAGGCCAAGGGCCACGGTGGTTTCGCCCTTGGCTCAGGGAACTCGATTCCCAATTATGTGCCTGTCGCCGGGTATCTGGCGATGATCGAGGCGGCCAACGAAGTCCGCCTAAAAGGGTAGGCCCGTTAAAAGAGGACCGATGCGATGAAAAAGAATGCAAGCGGCGAACATAGTTGCTCATTGCTGCGGAACAGTTAAGAGATAGATCCCGAGGTTTCGACGGCGATCAGGCAGTGCGGATACGGCGCGTTGATGCCCTGGCCCGGGAGGCCCACGTTGTCGATGCTTGCTATGCCCAGAATCCAGCGTGGGGCCCCTCCCGGGCCGAGACCATGACCGGGATGTATTGCGACAACCAGATGCGTGGTGAATTGTCGATGGCAACGCCGCCATTGGCAAGGTGTACTTTGGGTGGGCGTGGCATAGGAAACAGAGTAAGGTCGATGAAGAGCGGGACTGTGGATATCATCGGTGGCAAGGCCGCGACTGGGGTGGTTTGTGACAGCTCGTATCCCCAGTATCTCGAAGCCTGCTGTCTAGAGAAGCGTAAGCAGGTAGATGTCTTCGGGATCGGGAAGTCCTTGTTCCCCCAAGATGACTACGTCGATCCCTCAATCGGGCGGCGCAGTGTCGGCCCTGGGACTAGCAGTCTAGGTTCCGCAGGAGAATCTGACAAGCATAGCCCCAGCCGGTTGGCTGACAGACCTGGTCAGCTCTGTGTGTTAACCTTAACACAATAAGCGGATCTGGGCGAGAAGGCCCACGGACGACGTCTATCAATGGGTGGGTGGCGGTGATGTTCCACGGACCCTGGTTCGGCAATACGACTGCCCGAGGCGATACCAACCGCCAGTACTCCCTAGCGGCCCCCCGGTAAATAAGCCGGGCGCACCCAGCAGCTGCGGCATGGGGTTTGCCCGGGGATCGCTGCAGGGGCAAAGGAGCCGGAGGGTTATGGGGGGTTCACCAAGTATTTCTTCGCAAAGGAAACCCGGATCGCCCGTGCCAAGATGCGGGGGACCGGGCCAATCTATCGGGAGGCGGCCGTCGCGCTAGTTTGGTGACTTGAGCAAGGTTGCTTTGGGTGGCGACGAGATTGGCGTGGCGGCGCATCTTTCCAGCCTGGCCGGGCTCACGGTTGGATCGTGCTTACGGCTGGGGACGATGAGAGCAAGTCGCTCACACCGTCCGGTGTTTGTCGATACCCAGGTGATTCTACAGGCCACGGAAAGCTACAAGTTGACCGGTGAGGGCCTGGTCGTTCGCAGGGGAGAGTAAGCAAAGATGCGGAACTTGCAAGACCTGCCCGGTTCACGGCCTGGCGGGCCTTGTACGCTTTGGCTTGCAATCCTAGGTCAAGGCGGAAGACAGTCCTGCAATTGGGATTGCGTGAAGATGGAGAACCTAGGTAACGCTGCCCATCGGCACGTCTGGGCAGCCTGCGGGCTCTCCCCATGTCGTTTTTCCTTCTTGCGCCGGCGTAAACCCTGTTGGGTGACAGATCCTGGCAGGCATGTGGTATAATGGAGCAAATTCCGTCTGCCCTTTGCTTTTGCCCTGAGCATCTAGGGCAAGTGTCGTGGACAAACAGATTTCAGAATGGGGTGAAGAGTGGGTCTTTTGCCCGCGAGTCTTATGTCGGACAAGCTGAATCTTCATACCATTGCCCGGGCGGTAGGCGTGTCCCATATGACCGTCTCCCGGGTCCTGAACAACGACAAAGGGGTGGCCCCCCAGACGGGAAAGCGCGTCCTGAAGATGGTCAAAGACCTTGGCTATGAGCCGAACCTTCTGGCCCGAGGATTGCGCAGCGGCTGCAGCTATCTGGTGGGGATCAATGTAAATAGCCTGATCAATCCTTACTACGGCTATTTGATCCATGCTCTACAGATGAAGCTGAACGCCAACAGATGGGTGCCCATTGTGCTGAACGACGATCTAAGTCCCGACAACCAGTTGGAGAACTTGCGGTCCTTCCGACGACTGACTGTGGATGGGATCATCGTGGTGAACCTCAGCTCCCGGCCGGCGGTGTTAGAGCTGCTGGAAGCGGTCCGGGAGCAGGGGAAGGCCGTTGTGGTGATTTCAGAAACGAAGGTGGACGCTCCCTTTACAACAGTGCTCCTCGACGTGGAGAGCGCCTATCGGGAGGCGACAGAGCATCTCATCGCCCTAGGACACCGGCGTATTGGTTTTCTTTCGCCCATGGCCCGGGAGGCCACTAAGCTTAGCGCCCGGTACCAGGGTTGGTGGAAAGCTTTGACCGAGGCCGGTATCGAACCTGCCGACGAACTAATCCAACATGTGCCCCGTCCCGAGGACTGCGGCCAGGCTTTGGACGGGTATTGGAGGTTGGCCGAACCGCCAACGGCGCTCCTGGCCCACAACGATATGTATGGCGCCTATGCCATCTATGCCCTGCAAGGGGCGGGAAAGCGGGTCCCTGACGACGTTTCGGTGTTCGGGTTTGAACACCTGCCGGGACAGGTGCCCGTTTCCCCGGCTTTGACTACAGCACGGATCCCCATTGCGGCCATCGGGCGGAGCGCAGCGGAGCTGTGTTTGGCGATGATGCGCGGTGAGGATATCCCCGAGGAGGTCCCCGTATTTCAAGCGGAACTCGTGTTCCGGGAAAGCACTGGACCGAAGCTAGCAGGGGCGTAACTTGGCTTGGAAAGGTCTTCAGGCTCTTTGGAAACCTTCGGCGGTGGTGGTCTGGGGTGTCAAAAGATCGGACAGTAATTCGAAAGAAATTCCAGTGTTTGGGGGTCCCTATTGGGCTTACAATAGAAATTGAGCAAAGGGGGGGCGGCCGATGACAAGAAGAGAACGGATGTTTACGACACTATCCCATAGGCAGCCGGACATGATACCGTGGCAGATCGGTTTCACCATAGAAGCCCATGCCAAGATGGTTGACTACCTAAAGGATCCCGCATTTACGGAGAAGATAGGGAACCATATCGCCAGCTTCGGTGCCGACCGGTTTGAAGAGGTGGGGCCGGACTTGTACCGAGACATCTTCGGCGTGGTCTGGGATCGGTCCCGGGACAAAAGCATCGGGGTCGTGAAGGAGTACCAGATCAAGGACGGGTCCCTGGGTACATACCGTTTTCCGGATCCGAAGACTATTCCCTTTCCCCTGCAACCCGGGGAATTTGCTCAGCGGGCGCCCGACTGCTTTCGCAGCTTTAACATTGGCTTTTCCATGTTCGAACGAGCTTGGACCCTGTATGGCATGGAAAACCTCTTGATGGACATGGTTTTGAACCCTTCTTTCGTGCACGAACTGCTCGATGCCATCCTGGAGTTCAACCTTGGCCTCATCGAGCGGGCTTTAGAATATGAGATCGATGCCATCTATTTTGGGGATGATTGGGGCCAGCAAAGGGGCCTGATCATGGGGATTGATTATTGGCGGAAATTCATCAAGCCCCGCATGGCGGCAATGTTTGCCAAGGCCAAAGGGGCAGGGAAATACGTGATCGTACATTCCTGCGGTGACGTTCAGGAGTTGTTCCCGGAGCTGATCGAGATTGGCCTCGATATCTTTAATACCTTCCAGCCGGAGATCATGGATGTAAAGGAAATGAAACGGCTCTATGGCCAGCACTTGACCTTCTTTGGCGGAATCAGCACCCAGCGGGCGCTACCCTTCCTGACGTCGAAGGAGATCAAAGAGCTGGTGGCCCAGATGATCGCAGACATCGGCAAAGACGGTGGCTACATCGTCTCACCCACCCACGGTATCACCGGGGATACCCCCGAGGAAAACATCCTGGCCTTGATCGAAGCGGTGCAGAACCAATAGGTCTGGGCTGGAATGTTCAGACGCTCCTTGTCCAGGTGGGTTGGTAGAAAGCCCACCTGTTTTTGTCTATGTCACCCTGAGGTTTTGACATAAGGTTTGTGGGGTTGGGACGGTTTTTCGTTGTCGCGAGAAAAAGTTTTGTGGCGTTGCAGGAGATCCAGAAAATTCCGCGAACTTATCAGATAATTGCAGTTTCGCGGAGGGTTGTGTTAATGGCACGTTCTACAGGACCTGATTCTGAGTTGGGACAAAAGAAGTTGGAAGC
>DUMW01000046.1 GCA_012839765.1 Bacillota bacterium | reverse complement strand
TATGGAGACAAGCCGTCCAAGTGTAGCCTGAATCCACACCTTCAAAGAACAAAGACTTTGCTAGAAAGGGAAAAGGGTAAGTGTGTCCAACTCCACCTATTGTCTGCCATAATATCCCACTACTACTAGTTTATGTCACCAGATTTACTGCTGAACCTGCCAAAACTCTCTCTTGATAAACCCACCGGGAGAAAAACGGCTTGGTTTTACAAAAAATGCACTGTAGTAACCGACCCTTGCGAGATCCGGGTTTCAGAGCCCATAGTACCACCCTTTCAACAGTAATAGGCCCTTGGTGACAAACAGCGGAAAGGCACCCCAGGGTCTGACTTTTTCGATATACAAACAGGCAAATGGGTTTTGTGTCTCAGGCTTTATTGGCAATACCCAAAGCAGCACTCACCGTCAGAACACAGGGAAACCACTGTTCCGGTTCTCCTACGACATAACCCGAATTTACCAACCTACGAACATAATGTTCTTTAATTGTTTTTTATTTTACTATATTTTTATATGACTATCTAGTGCAAGTTTCAGCTTACCCGTGTACAATGAGTCTGATGTCAACTATGCGTGGAATGGGCCGAATAGGACATTGGAACAGGTGGAAGAGGAAATATTGGGAGTCATCTTGGGTTGTCATATGTTCGCTGTCCAGCAGGCAGAGTTCTGTGAGTATCAAGAAACCTCCACCTGGTGTTCTAGGCGGGGAGTATGGTGAGTAGACGAAGTCTTTGTAGTACCCTGCCTCTCTATGAGTTCGATCCATTTGGTTCTAGCTCCCTCAAGTCCGTGCTTTCCTAGATGGGCACTGGAAGGAACCAGAGGATCTGCCCCGAAACAGACGCTTTCCCCTAAGGATGGGCAACCTGCAGTCCCATTAGAAGGTCTTTTCTACCCGCGTGTGCGTTTGGGAACACGGACTGCCGCCTCGGTTGTAAGGTCACAATACTACCGGGTAAACAGATTCCAAGATGACCCAACTAGCGGAGGAGACCGCGGTTACAGTTATCGACGACAGATCTAGTTTGAGGGTATAGTTGCAGCTTCGGTGGCAACTTGTCTTACCTTGCTACTTCCCATAATGAGTGATATAATTTGGCATAACCTAAAGACATATTGGGTGAGCAACTTGAAAGAACTTCAGGATTCTGTTCGCACAAACTGTTTGGCGATTCGGGAAAGGCTCATCGCGGCGGAGGTAACCGGAAGGAGTTCCTTCCTGGAAAGAGGCTGTGTCCCTTTCCGTATCTCTCCCGCCCCCTTTCCCCTAGATCCCGCCACCGCTGAGTTTCTTAGCAAACTAGGTCCAGCTTTGTATGAGTTTTATCAAGCGTTGAACGCTCTATATCGCTATAGCCTTAGGAATAGGGACTTGGCATGGGTGAACCATTACCTGAGCGTAGGCAAACCGGAACGAGTCAGGGATTATGGTAGGATGAACCGCTTCAAGCATGACTTGCCACTAGTCATCCGTCCGGATATCATCCCCACAGACACAGGCTTTGTGATCACAGAACTGGACTCGGTCCCCGGAGGTATCGGACTTACGGCAGCTTTAGCCGAAGGATACAGCGCCTTAGGATACGAAATAGTGGGCGGTGCCACCGGGATAATCCACTATTTCGGCAAGGCTCTGAAAGGGCTGGTAGAAAAAGAGGATCCCGTGGTGGCGATCGTAGTCTCCGATGAGTCCGAGGATTACCGGCCGGAGATGAACTATGTGGCAAGACAACTGACCGTAGAAGGACTGCGCGCCCATCAGGTGCATCCCCGAGACTTACAATTTGATGAAACGGGGTTATACGTCAATAATCAGCGAATCGATATCCTGTACCGCTTCTTTGAGTTATTCGATCTACCGAATATCCCCAAGATTGACTTGATTCTCTATGCGATCCGGAAGGAAATGCTTAAGGCTACACCGCCTTTGAAGAGTTATCTGGAAGAAAAAATGATGATGGGGCTCTTTCACAATCCCCGTCTGAAATCCTTCTGGCGAAATAACCTAAGCAAAGCCCATTTTACCCTACTTGCAGAGGTATTTCCGAAAACGTGGATCCTGGATCCTACTGCGCTGCCACCCTATGGGGTAATCCCGGGGTTAACCATTAACGGCAAAATAGTCGGTCAATGGACGGAACTCAAGGAAGCTTCGCGGCGACAAAGAGACTTCGTCATCAAGCCTTCTGGTTTCTCAGAGCTGGCATGGGGAAGCCGCGGGGTAGTAGTTGGCAACGACGTCAATAATGAAGAATGGGCGGCGGCCATCGACAATGCCTTGGCTAGCTTCGCAACCACACCCCATATTCTCCAGGAATTCCACAAGGGCAGGCAGTTTAGTACCACCTACTACGATTTTGACCACCAGCAAGAACAAGAAATGCAGGCCCGGGCACGCCTTTGTCCTTACTATTTCGTTGAGGATAATCAGGTTCAGTTAGCTGGCGTGTTAGTAACCCTTTGTCCCAGTGACAAAAAGATCATCCACGGGATGACCGACGCGATTATGACCGTAGCGGCAGTACCGTCCACGGGAGAAGACAGAAGGAGTTGAAGACCTCCATGAAACAAGGCCAAAGCGCAGAATGGTCCGATTGGCGTTGGCAACTCAGAAATCGGTTAAAGACTGTTGACGATTTCTCCGGGCTGATTGAACTGACCGAAGAGGAAAAGGCGGCCTTGGAAAGCAATCAGATCACTTTCCCTACAGCCGTCACACCCTATTACGCTTCACTGTGCGATCCCAAAGATCCCACCTGCCCCATTCGGCGGCAGGCCATTCCTCTGCCTGCAGAGGCCAGGTCTTATCCCTTTGAGCACATCGATGCCTTGGCTGAGGAAGAGCAATCGCCGGTACCCTTCCTGGTCCATCGCTATCCCGACCGGGCCCTCGTCATCGCGACCCAGCTGTGCGCCACCTACTGTCGTCATTGCACCCGACGGCGGCGGGTGGGACTGGAAAATGTGGCCCTTACGGAACAAGACCTGGAGCGGATCCGGGAATACTTGCAGACCCATGAGCAGATCAAGGATGTCATCATCTCCGGTGGCGATCCCTTGACCCTCTCCGATGAACGGTTAGTTCACATCATGGACGTGATTGCCTCGGTCCCCCATGTAGAGATCATACGTATTGGCACTCGCGCACCAGTAACCAATCCTTTCCGCGTCACCGATGAGTTGGTCCAGGTGCTCCAGGGTTATCCCACGGTGTGGGTGAGCACTCATTTCAATCATCCCAAGGAGATTACCCCCGAAGCAAGGGAAGCTTGTACCAAGCTGGTAAACGGCGGCATTCCCGTCCTTAACCAAACGGTCCTCCTCGCCGGAATCAATGATTCTGCGGAAGTGCAACAGGAATTGGTCCGCAAACTGGTACAGATGAAAGTACAGCCCTATTACCTCTATCAGTGCGACTTGGTGGCGGGAATCGAACACTTCCGTACCTCACCGGAGGTGGGACTGCGGATCATCAGCGCATTGCAAGGGCGTACCACTGGATTTGCTATCCCCCGCTTCGTAATCGACGCGCCGGGCGGAGGGGGCAAGATCCCGTTGGAACCTCGACGGATCATTAAAGAAACGCCGACGGAACTATATCTCCAAAACTACGAAGGCAAATGTATCAGGTATCCCAAGAAACGTTTCCCCACGGTGTGTACCGGTTGCATGTAACATAAAACCCGGCCCAAAGGCCGGGTTTTATTCTCATACCACTTTGCCGGGATTCAAGAGCCCCTTGGGATCGAAGGCCTGCTTAATGGCCCGCATCAGTTCCATCTGAACCGGACCCAGGGAATCCTTTAGATAGGATCGTTTGGCGTAACCGATCCCATGCTCGCCGGAGACCTGACCGCCTAAGCGGTGGGCCTCATCGTACATGCGCTTCATTAGCTCTTCCATCTGCGGACGCCAGATTTCCTCCGGAAGCTCATCTTTGAGGATGTACACATGCAAGTTGCCATCACCCGCATGACCAAAACTTAGGATCCGGATTCCGCTTTCTTTGGCTAACTGATGGGTGAAGGCCACAAAGTCAGCAATGGTGTCCCGCGGCAGCACCACGTCAACTTCGTCCATGTCACTCATGGCCTTGAGGGCTTCCAGGAATGCCCCCCGGGCCTCCCAAATGGCCTCTTGCCGCTCTAGACTATCCGCGATCAATACATCAACGGCACCGCAGTCGAGGGCCCTTTGAGCCACTAGGTCGTAAATGGCCTCCAGCTCCTCTGTGGAATTACCATCAAAGGAGAGCAAGAGGTAAGCTGGTGCGGATTTATCTGGAAAAGCCTTCCCCAGATATTTTTCAGCAGCGAGGATCACTTCCCGCTCCATGAACTCAATGGCGGTGGGAATCACCTTGGATTGAATGATCTTTGGCACGGTATCGATAGCGTTTTTAAGATCCGCGAAGGGGATCAGCAAACTGATTTGCTTCTTGGGTTTAGGAAGCAACTTGAGAATAGCCTTGGTGACAATCCCCAGGGTGCCCTCGGAGCCGATGAAAAGGTTTTGCAGACTGTATCCGGAGCTATTCTTGACCACCTTGCCCCCGGTGTGAATCACTTGTCCCGTGGGTAGCACTACCTCCAAACCCAACACGTAATCCCTGGTCACACCATACTTGACCGCCCGCATGCCGCCGGCATTGGTCATGATATTCCCACCGATGGTGGCACTCTTCTCCCCTGGATCCGGCGGGTAAAACAACCCACGACTCTCTACGATGTCCCTGAATTCCATCAGCAGAATTCCTGGCTGGACGGTGGCGGTGAGATTGGCCTCGTCAATCTCCAGCACTTGGTTCATCTTGGCCGTGGAAAGCAGGATCCCCCCGTGGATAGCCACCGCACCGCCGCACAGTCCCGTACCAGCTCCCCGGGGCGTTACGGGGATATTGTGTTCGTAGGCGTATTTCATAATCTCCGCCACTTCCTCGGTGGTGAGCGGTTCCACCAGCACCTCCGGTTGGGCACGGACTTCCGCTAGCTCATCGTGGTAGTAATCCTCGTTGATCGCTTCGCCTACATACACTCGTTCAGGAGTACAGATCTCCCTCAGTCGGGCCACATCCTCCTCAGTTAACCTATTCCAAGCCATGGATACCCTCCCCTTTGATCCGCTCAATGAGCCGCGGAATTACTTGATACAGATCCCCCACAATCGCGTGGGTGGCCACGTTGAAAATGGGGGCGTTAGGATCCGTATTGATCGCATAGATCTGTTCCGCATTGCCCATACCTGCCACAAACTGAACAGCTCCTGATATACCGCACGCGATCAATAGCTTGGGTCTTACGGTTCGACCGCTCAGACCAATTTGTCGAGTATAGGGCAGCCAACCATTTTCCACCAGGGGCCGAGTAGCTCCCAGCTGCCCCCCCAGGAGTTGGGCCAGCTCCGCCGCCAACTGCAGGTCCCCCTCGGAACGGATCCCCCGGCCCACAGCCACAATAACCTCCGCATCGGTAATACTGGCTTCCTCAGGCTTCGGTGTAACTTGCAAGACCTTTACCTTAGACTGTAGCTGCTCCGGTGTGAGGGAACAGACTACCACCTCGCCCTGGACCGCTGGACTTGCCACCGCCGGCTCCATGACTTTATACCGGACTGTGGCCATTTGGGGCCGATGCCGGGGTGTGACAATCTGGGCCATAATATTGCCCCCAAAGGCAGGGCGAATCTGGACCAAATCACCGTTCTCTTTCACATCCAATACCGTACAATCCGCGGTAAGTCCCGTACGGAAGCGCACGGCCAAAACGGGGGCCAGAGAACGGCCGATGGAAGTGGCTCCAATCAAAAGAATACTGGGTCGCAACTTGGCAATCGCATCCCCCACCGCTGCGGCATAGGGTTCGATAGAAAAATACTTCAACTCCGGATAGTCATAGACATAGACTTTGTCTAGACCGTACTTCAGTAGGTCCTGTGCCGCCTCGCGCACCCCATGGCCCACCAGAACGCAGCTTAGGGGCTGATCCAACTTCTGGGCCAACTCCTTGCCTTTGCCAATGAGTTCGTAAGTGACCGGGTGAATTTTCCCTGCCGATTGCTCCGCGTAGACTAAGACCCCTCGCCAGGCGGACAGATCCTGCCGTTTCCTGCGGGCCCGCACGATGGATAGGGCTTCCTGTGGGCAGTGTTTTAGACATTGCCGGCAGAGCCGGCACTTCTCGTTGACAACAACCCGCCCTTCCGCCATCTCTAGGCCACCGAAGGGACAGACCTCTATACAGCGACCACAGCGATCGCACTTGTCGTAGTCAATAAACAGCATCCCAACAGCCCCCCTCAAATGAACCTTTGTTCCTTAAGTTGCCGATAAACCTGTTCCGCCAACTCCTCCGCATCGCCCCGGTAGACATTCCTAGTGGTCCTACTCTCTGGAGGAAAGATCCGCTCCACTTGGGTGGGCGAGCCGTCTAAGCCATAATAGACTTCCTCAAAGGGGGGCAAATCGCCGTGACTGATCGTCCGGATGGGGCGATCGGCGGTGGCTAACTTCAGCCGATAGGACGGCAGCCTTGGCTGGTTTGTCGCCTCGGTCACCGTGAGCAAACAGGGATAGGCCACCTGGCAGATCTGGACACTGTCTGCAAGGTCCATCTCAACGGTAATGTGCTCCAAGGTCGACTCCAGGATAGCACTGACGTAAGCCACATGGGGCAGCCCCAAGAACTCGGCGATCCCGGGACCCACCTGGGCCGTATCACCGTCAGTGGTCTGTTTGCCACAAAGGATAAGATCGTAGGGACCGGTCTGCCTAATCCCCTGGGCCAGGGTAAAGGCTGTCGCCAGGGTATCGGCTCCGGCAAACTTCCGATCTGAAATCAAGATCCCCTCGTCGGCCCCCATCATGTATGCCTCCTTGACCACCGCGGCGGCCTGGGGAGGACCCATGGTGATCACTGTCACCGTGGCTCCTAGTTGCTCCTTCAGCTGCACCCCGGCTTCCAGGGCATAAAGATCATAGGGGTTCATCTTACTGTCAACGCCCTCTCGTTTTAGAACCCCGGTATTCTCATCCACCTCCACATCCCTGGTCTCCGGGACCTGTTTGATGCACACTAAGATCCGCAAATCTATCCACCTCCATTTGGCCTGATGGTCAGACCAAAGTTGACTCACTTGTTCCGCGTCCAACCTAAGACTTCGATTCGTTCCTCTACGAACTGAAAGTGTCGTTCCATGGCAGCGGCGGCGGCATCGGGATCCCTCTCTCCGACACACCGGAGAATGTCCCGATGCTGTTCCACCAGGCGGGCCTTGAGCTCGGAATCGGAGAACAACCGTTGCCGATGGGACCGGATATTCAAATCTATGACATCAGAGATGGCATCGAGTACCGTAACCAGGATCGGATTATTCGACGCCTTGCTCAGGTTATAGTGAAACCAGCGATCCGCCTCAATGGACCTGTTCTCATCGGGCACGGCCAGCTGATCCACCTGCTCCGCCAACTCCTGTAGCCGCTTCTCCGTGATGTGCATCGCGGCTAACCGGGCGGCTGCCACCTCCAGGATCTGCCTAAACTCCAGAAAAGCCGGTTCGAAGTTCTCCTCCAACATAAAGGCCAACGACAGGGGTTCTACCATCCCCCGGGTATTGGCCGCGATATAGGTACCGTCCCGGGGCTTGCTTTCAATCAGACCGATCATCTCCAGAGCACTGAAGGCTTCCCGCACCGATGCCCTGGACACCTGTAGCTGTTTGGTCAATACCCGCTCCGCAGGTAACCGATCCCCCCGTTTCAGTTGGCCCGTGTAGATCAAATCCTTGATTTGCGAGATGATTTGCTCGTAAACCTTGGTCTTAGAGACCGGAGCAAACTGGGGTCCTGCCTTTGAGTTATCAGTCATGTTCAAATGCTATGCCCTCTACCCTCCTTGCTGCTTCCGAATACAAAGGAACACCTGATAGAGAAGTTCGCTGCTCCCCTAGAGATTCCTGCCACACTCGCTGCCAGGACAAGAGGTTAGATCCGCTCCAGTTTTAACTCACGGGTCATCAGTTCGTCCACCGCATCCTTGGGGGAAACCTCACCGGCCAGAACGCGCATCAGGGCAGAAGCGATGGGCAAATCCACACCGGTCTTCTCTGCCAGGCGACAGGCGGCGGCAGTAGTGTAGACCCCTTCCACCACCATGGGACCAGCCAAAACCTCTTCTAGGGGATAACCCTTACCAATCTTCTCCCCTGCATTGCGATTGCGACTCCACTTGCTGCTGCAGGTAGCCACCAGGTCCCCCAAACCGGACAAGCCCGAAAAGGTCAAGGGTTCCGCCCCCTGGGACATGCCCAAGCGCACGATCTCCGCCAACCCCCGGGTAATCAGTGCGGCTTTGGTGTTGTCCCCATAGCCTAACCCATCACTAATACCGGCGGCCAAGGCAATGACGTTCTTTAGGGCCCCGCCCAGTTCCACCCCCACCAGGTCCTGCTCCAAATAGACCCGGAAGCGGTCGGTGCTAAGCACCTCCTGGATAAACTGTCCTACGGATAGATCAGGAAAGGCCACTACGGAAGCGGTGGGCATCTGACGCACTACTTCCTCGGCGTGATTGGGGCCGGACAAAACGGCGATGGGGTAACCCAGGATCTCTTCCGCCACCTGGGACATCCGAAGGCCGGTACCGACTTCAATGCCCTTGGCGCCATGGACCATAGGGACCTCGGGACGGTAGAGGGCACGGAGCTGTTCCAGGACACCACGGAGGTTCTGGGCGGGAACGGTAAGGACAATGAGTTGAGTATTGCTTACGGCCTCTTCCAGGCAGGAAGTAGCCCGGACGTTGGACGGCAGTTTCACGGGCAAGTAGGCCGTATTTTCTCTGCTTGCATTGATCCTGTCGGCTACTTCCCTCCGGCGGGACCAAAGTAGGACCGAAAGGCCCTTGTTACCCAGTAGGTAAGCCAAAGCGGTACCCCAACTACCTGCACCAACCACCGATACCTGCACCAGCAAGCCACCCCCATCTTCAGCAGTTATTGCCATTATACCAGATCATAATCTGTAATGGATGTGCGACATACTACTAGTAAAAGTCTCACCGGGAGGTGTCCGAACTATGAACGAAACCTTTCGCGGCGGTGAACCCGTAGGTGTAGCTGCCATCAAGTGGGGTGCCATTGTCGTCATTGTCCTTGCTATCCTGTACTTTCTGGCCAGATTTGTACTGCCTCTCTTTTAGTGTCATTGTTCGGCCAACGTACAAGCGCCGCCCTCCCTCCATGCATAATTTTTCTATTTTCCGTCAATAATGGAAATAAGTAAAGAAGGAGGAGGTTTTACCATGGAACAGCGTGGAATTGCTTCTTTCAGCGGCAAAGTGAGTCATTGGCGGATGGTGCTGCGGGCAATCCGCAGTGTGCAACGGATGCACCGGACCGCCCGCAGTATCAACCAGAATCATTTGGTAAGTGCCCAAACTGATCAGCCTAAATCAACATGGCGAGCATGTTTTTGAATACCACCAAGCCTGCGGTGGAACCTTGCACAGATAGCACCGCCCGTTCCGGATGGGCCATCATGCCCAGCACCACACCCGAGTTATCCAGGATACCGGCGATCCCCCCCTTGGAACCGGTGGGGTTGTGGGGATACTCCTCAGTGGGCGCTCCGGACTCGTCCACATAGTAAAGGGCAGGTCGGATATTCTCGCCGCTAAGGCGACCGGCACGACAGGACACGGGCATCCTAAACTGCTCGGGGAAATCCCGCAACCAGGGGTGACTAGAATCGGCCACTGTCATCTGGACCCAGCGGTTCTCCGCTAGACCAGAACTGTTTTCCAAGAGAGCGACTGTAGGTGTTCCGACCTGTCCTTCCGGAAGCAATCCCGTCTCGCAGAGGACTTGAAAACCATTGCCGATCCCTAGGATCGGGCATTGTTTTTCCCTGAGAACCCGCAGGTCATCGGCTAAATAGTGGATCAGATGGGCCGCGAAGATCCTTCCGGGTGCCAGATGATCTCCCCAAGAAGACCCGCCGGGGATCACCACCCCCTGATAATCCCCCAGGCTTCGGTCCCGGGATACAAGCTCGCTTAACAGGACCACCTCACCGATGCCCCCGGCCAGCTCGATGGCCGCTACGGTCTCCTTGTGGTCGGTGGTCCCAGGGGCATAAATAACGGCAATAGTAGGCTTGCTCACAAGATCATCTCCTTAAAGGTGCTCTCCCAGACACTGACTAACTCGGCCATGGGTAGCGCCAATTCTTCTGCACCGGATTGCAGTCTAATCACCGGTTGTTCCAGGGTGCGCCCGATCACCTGCCAGGGGAAGCTCCCAAAAACGGAAGCCGGATCCACCTCTGGTGGCAGTTCTACCAAGATAGCACCGACTGCTTCGCTCAACAGCTTGCCATCCAAGCGGCCCTCGGGCAAGGCTCCCAGATCGAGCTCGGCCCCCAGTCCAGCTCCATAGCACATTTCAAAGAGCTTCACAAACAACCCACCCTCGCCGATGGTGCCTGCGGCCAGGATCGGGTTTTGTTCACTCTGGTAGAGCCCATAGAGCTTTCTCCACAACTGTTTCAGTTCGAGAATTTTCTCATCGGTAAGATCCGCCAACTCATTACCCCGACGCCCGTAACAATCCAGGTAAACAGAACCGCCCAGTTTGTCAGGATCCAAATAGCCCACCAAAAGAATCTGGCTACCCGGTCGCTTGAATTCCTTGGTCACCAATTTCCCTACGTCTGGCATGCGGCCCAAGGTGGCCACTGCGAAGGTGTAGGGAACATCAATAACTTGCCCGTCTTTGGAGACGAAGGTACCTGAACTAGAATCTTTACCGGAAATGAAGGGAGTGCCCAGTTTCACCGAAAGTGCTGCAATGGCTGACACCATCCCCTTCAGATTCCACCCCACTTCCGCATCACAACGGGGGGTATAGAAGTTGTCACAAAGGGCGATGGCATCGGGATCGGCACCGACTACCACAGCCTTACTGATGGCTTCAATCATCATCAACCGGGCAAGGCCCACGGGATCCACATCCCCATAGAAGGGATTGTAGGCCAAGGTACTCACCACACCATAGGGCTTACCCCACAGGGGCGCTGCCACAAAGGCATCGGTGGGCATCTTACCGGTAATACCTCCCAGGGGTCCCTGGACCGTCCGCCCCTGCGCGGTAGTGTCAAACTGGAAGATGGCCGCCGATTGATCACAACAGTGATAATGGGCGAGTACAGCCTTTAGGGCTGGCGCAAGCTCCTTAAGGTTCCTCGGCGCATCTACTTCTGCCACCAGGGCTTTAGGCTGCGGTTCCGCAATGTCCATAGGCACAATGGGACAACGTCCCCACAGGAAATCCATACCGATATCCACCACCAGCTCGCCCTGCCAGGTGGCCTGGAAACGCTTGGTGGCCGTGAATTCACCAATTACCGCCATCTCCACATCATACTGTTCTAAAATCTTTTCGGCCTGGGCTAGCTTGTCCCTGGGAATGGCCAGAAGCATCCGCTCTTGGGATTCGGAAAGCAGAATCTCCCAAGCCGTCAGCCCCGGATACTTCACGGGGACCTTATCCAAGTCCAGCATGACTCCTGTCTCGGCCCCCATCTCCCCAGCGCCGCAGGAAATACCTCCCGCGCCCAAGTCGGTGATGGCCCGGATGCAATCTGCGTCCCGCAATTGGGGTATAGCTTGCATAAACTTAGCTTCGATAAGGGGATCGCCAATCTGTACTGCGGCGGACTCCTTCTCCGAGTCTTCCCCACTCATCGTAGCGGAACTGGACGTGGCGCCATGGAGTCCATCTCGGCCCGTACGACCACCGAGCACTACTACCAAATCGCCCGGTTGGACCTTATCCTTGTGGGCATACTCCCGGGGCACCAAGCCTAGGGAGTGCCCCAAGGCTAAACATTTCGGATAGCCTGGATGCTGACGGTAGGCAGCATACATCAGGGGAATCCCCATGGGATTACAGTAGTCCGCGGTAGCCCGAATGGCTTCCTTTAAGATGAACCTCGGAGCCAAGGCACCGGAAGGAAGCTCGTCCGCCGGCGTCCGGGGATCCAGCGTACCCATAACGGTGCTTCCCCCTATGGGATAGGCTCCTTTACCAAAACCGATGGTGTCTCGAATGACACCGCCGTGCTTCGTGGCTACACCGCCATAGGGTGAGATGGAAGAAGGATAGTTGTGGGTCTCACCTTTGATGGTGACCACCCACCCGTCGTAGAATTCCATCCCACCGGCATTATCTGTAAACACCGAGACCATCAGGGGATGATCAATGGTCTTGGTGGCCCTTTTCAGTTCTTTCATTAGACCCAAGGCTTTCCAGGTGGTATGGTAACAGTGGTCGCTCCAGCTTTGGACCACTATCTCGATCTCCGCATCGGAGAAGGGACGTCCCAGCTCCTCCTGGTAAGCCTGGAGCACCTTCATCTGCTCAAGGGGAGCAAACCAGGAATTTTCCTCGGAAATCCGCACCAACTCCTCATCGGAACAGCCGCTAAGATCGATCCATCGTACGGGATCACTCTTCCCACCGGGCAGTAGTTTCTCCCATTCCTTCGCCACCATCTCCTGCACGATGGGATTCATCAGTTCTTCTTCGGCGATTCTGTCCGCCTCCTCAGAAGTAACGCCCAGCAACTGATACCGGTAACTCAGTCTTGCCCATACCAAACCCGCAAAACTGACCGCCTTTGCTCCCTCAAGTATACTGTTGCTCTCAGGATCGATTACCGCTCGTTTGTAGCTAACCTCTACAATAGGCCCAGCGGCGGGGTCAAGTCTGCTTTCGGAGGACCATGTCTCATAGACAGGATTCACCAGTAACTGAAGCAGTCGCTCGTCTACGGGGTCTCCAGCCAACCGGTAGACCCGCTCAATCCTGCATTCCGTAACAGGATAGCCTCTTTTGACAAGCGTCTCCCTTAAGCGCACCTCTTGGGGCTCGCTCCTTCTTTGTACATACACCCTTGTAATCTTCATGTGCATCTCCTCCGTCCCCAGCGCTAATACTTTCATAGTTTATCACATCAGTGCCGTCTGCTGCAATGAAATTTCTGCGGCAAACGACGTTACCATCAGGCTTTCACGCCTCACAAAAGGGTCTCGGTTAAGAAGTTCTGATGAGTTGCCCACCAAAGCAACAGACAGCATCTTAGTACTCCGAAGCCCCACAAGCTCCTCCGCCCGGCCACTATCTTACACAACTGGAAAACTACTCCCCGTAGACCACTGCGCAAAGACGGCTTTACCACAGTGGACACACCGAACTTCGCCACTCCCGTAGTCCCATTAGCCCCGACTACAAAAAGGGAAAACCCCATATCACACATGGGGTTAACCGGCGTCCTTCTCAGAACAGTCCTGGCAGCATGGACAATTATTGCTACCATGACCCAAACAAGCATCTACTTCTTACCGCTTCTTGCCATTGTCGCGGTCTCCAAGGCCAAACACAAAACCCTCGACAGCTATTACCGCTTACCGGAAGCGTCCCCTTTGAGGGAGACTCTCCACCACAAAGTAAAAGAGGGGGTTACCCCCCTCTTCTCGTCTTTACTTAATCTGATTCACGAAGTTGTTAATCGCCGTAGTCAGATTTCTACCAACAGAGTCTGCTGCCAAGTAGACAGTCTCTCCACTACCCCGCAGGTAGTAAACATAAGATGCGAACCAACCAACACCTTGCTGGATCCGGTCGCCTAAGTCTAACCGGTCGTAGGAACCATCATCATAGACGAATAGCAACTGCACACCCACACTATCCGGATAGAACTTGCAATCCGCAGGGTCTACATCAAGGGCAGCTGACTGAACCGTCACTGTCTTCACCTGGTCTACCAAGGTCTGCACGGCACTAGCCTCGATATTCACCCAATTGCCACCAGACTTCTCCACGACATACTCTTCACCATTCCTATAGACCTCGACCCTGGCCAGACGCTCCACATCAACATCCAACAGACTGGTGTGCATCCGAGCGTGAACCTTTTCTACATTCTCCAGGGAACCGACCTCTGCTAGGAAGATGCCGGGCCGCTCCGATACCCGCAGATACCGAACAGAACCATCAGACGAGGCCTCCCCACCAATTTCCAACCGCACGTTGTCTCGATCAGTAGCTAGGTAGTACCAACGTCCTCCTTTGGCGGGATCAAATCCATAGTCAACACCTGCTTCCTCAGGCACCATCGTCTCCACTACGATGTCCAAAAAGCTCTGGATGAATTCCTCCACACCAAAATAGACGTCACGTCCCGACTTCCAGACACCGTTGGCCACATCCAACCGGTATTCCAACGGTTGCGGCGTTCCCCGGGTGGTAGCCTCGACGATCTCCGGCGTCATGATCTGAATCAAGGTGGCCTCCTCCACGGGCAGATCGATGATACTGGTGCTCACCGCCTCAATCCGTCGTGCCAGCAACATACTACCAAACTCCAGGATCCGGTAATAGTGCGGCCGATTTGTGTCGGATACCTGCACCAACCCCTCACCAATTCCCTCACTGGGGAGGAAAACGCGCAACCAAAGTCGCTGCCCATTGACCAATTCCACGTCGAAGCGGGAACTATCTAATTCCTCATCATCAATACCTTCCATCCCCACTTCTACACCCTGAATCCGAATATCAAGCAGCGCATTTAGCAAAGCATTGACGTTAAATGCCATGGCTTGATCCTCTGTATCAGGATGCACGTACCAGATCCCATTAATCTTCTTGAATTGGAGATCTTCGCCATACTCGTTGCGAATCCGTAACCCCACTACGTCATCCACCTGAAAATCCAGCAGAGTCTGCTTCACTACGTCTTTTGCCTCAATATACAGTGGCAAGAAACGTACACCGGTTAGGGTTACCACAGAACCGAAGTCGGCATTCTTGGCGTACCGAACACCGAGTCCTGCCACATCTCCAAAGCTTACTTCCACCCGATCCCCATCCTCGGTAACCGCGATCACCCGTGCTGCCGGTTCAGCTAAACCGTACTGATCCAAGGCACCGGGGTTATCGATATAGTCCCTAATATAAAGGGAGCTTAGATAGTCAAGCAACTCTTGGATAACAGCCTGATCACCTATATCCTGGAAAGGCTGCAACACATGCCACCGGCCATCATCCTGCCGGCGCAGCGCAATGGTCTCATCCCCACGCACGATCTGCAAAGAAACCACGTCTTTGCCGAACTTACCTACGTGTCTGCTCCGGTAGGTCAGCTCTGATTGGGCGAAAAAGACAACGTCTGCCTCACTGACCTCCCAGACAAGGCTGCTGTCCGCGAGCTTTACGTAGTGGGCGGCCTTCCGAGGCACACGGCTTCCTATCAATATCGCGACCCGTTCGGAACCGGCTTCCACAGTCACCTGGGCCAAGGGATTATCCAACCCATATTTGGACAGATCTGCTCCCGCCTTGCCTGCCTTGTGCCCTTTTGGCGCGGTCACGAAGGCCAGTATCTGCTCCAAGCGCTCATCGCCCACCGGCCAGCTCACCGGGTCGGTTATGAGCCATTCTCCATTCTTGCGCTCCAACCTCAGATTAGCCCCACCAGTGATACTAATCCGGGTAATGCTATCAGCGGCTAGTTTATACATAGTCTTAGGCCGGCCACTGAGAACCACCGCCACGACAATGATCACCACGACGGCTACCGCTGCAACAGCGATGGTGAGTCGCTTCTTGTCTTCCGGCCTGATTCCTGTTCTCGCAAGATTATTCATCGGAAATCCTCCCACCCGTAATGCTATGCTCCCCGGGGTCTTACCCCTAACGCCATTAGTCGACCAATCCTGTGCGTTCTACGCCCTCTACGAAGTAGCGCTGTGTGAACATGTATAGAATCAGCGGAGGTAGAATGACCAGGAAGCATGCAGCCATGATCAAAGGCTGGTTGTATATTTCATTCGCCTGACCGCCTGTTAACTCGTTCAACGAGTTCCACAGAATGCTCAAACGCAAAGGCATCGTAAAGCGTTCCGTGGTCATCAGGTACATCATTGGCTCATAGAAGTCATTCCAGTGCCAAACCAAGGAGAACAAAAAGCTAACTAGAATCGCCGGTCTAGCTAAGGGCAACATAATACTACTAAAGGTGCGGAACTCTCCACATCCGTCAATTCTGGCTGCGTCTTCAAGCTCATAGGGCAGCTTCGCAAAAAACTGACGGAAAATCAAAACAAATAGCGAACCACGCAAACCTTGGGCAAAGAAGGCCGGCACAATAAACGGGTTATACGTGTCGATCCACTCCAGTTCCTTGAACAACATGAACAAAGGTACAATAATAGTCTGGGGTGGTACGATAAACGTAAACAGCAGACAAATGAACAGAAACTCCCGGCCTGGGAACCGAATGCGTGCGAAGGCATAACCGGTGACACCCGCAGAGATCACCTGGCCTATCGCAGCCAAGATTGAGACGTAGGCACTGTTCCGCAACGCGTCTGGATAGTGCAATCCCTGCCAAGCCAGCTCAAAGTTCTCCCACTGCAGCGTACGAGGGATCCAGTGTACACCTGGGTCGTACGAATCCTCTACCGTCATCATTCCCGTGGTCGTCATGTATATAATAGGAAGCAAGAACGTAAAGGCCACCGACACCAGGATGATGTAAACCAACAGCTGGAACAAGCCCTTCCGCGCCCGGTAAGTAAACACCGTTAGAATCGGAAGTGCTCGTTTCCGCAGCTTACCTAAGGCTTGCGCAAAAGTTGTCATACCTGTCTCCTCCCACTCTTACACTCTTAATCCCGTTGTCCGCCGTAGAATACCCACTTCCGAGAGCTGGCAAGGACGATCAAAATCAGCACAAAGATGATGCTAAAATACACCCATCCGTAAGCCGCTGCCAGGCCCAATCGGAACTGCCCAGTAAAAGCAGTATTCTTGATGAAATTGATGATCGGGTTAAAGATGTCCGTGAAGGAATCCACAATTGAATAGATGATATTCACCAAGATGATGGGCGACAACATGGGGAGCGTAATCTTCCAGAACATCTCCCACTCATTGGCACCGTCAACCCGAGCGGCCTCGTAATAACTGCTACCAATACTCTGGAACCCAGCGATAAACAACAGGATCTGCACACCCGAACGCCACAACACCAGGGTCATGCGGTTTAGCAGCTCCAAGAAGTACGTTGTAGCATTGGCACCGAAGTACGTAAATACTAACTCAGCAACACCCAGGTTCCCGATGAAGGCAGATACACCAATCTGACTACCAACGCCCTGGTTGAACAGCCGCTGAACCACCAATCCCGAAGCGACTACTACAGGCAAGAAGAAGATCGCTCGGAAAAGGCCAACGAACCGGATCGGTTTGCAAACCAGATAGGACACGAAGATAGAGAAAATCAAAATGATCGGCACGTCGACGATCGTGTCTCTGATCTGACCCAAGAGCATAGGAACAAATTGCTCGTTAACGAAGAAGGCTTCGGCATAGTTCTGGAGCCCAACCCACTTCATCTTAAAGCCCAGGAGGCTCTCCACGGTCTGAAAACTGATGATAAAGGATCTGACCAAAGGATATGCCACATAGCGAATGAACCCATAGAACCACGGCAGGATGAACACGTAGCCCACCAGGCTCCTGCGGGCAGTCAGGGACAACCGGCTGATCCGACGGAGAAATGGCACTTTGCCAAACCCCTGCCCTGCAATAGTGGTCATGTCCTCAAAATACTGGGTAATGGCCGTGGCCACCACCTCAACAATTCCCCAAATCTTACTTAACACATTCTTCATTGCGCGCCGCCCCCCTTAATTATGGCGTAGTCCATTCCACCTATGGTAACGCCTTCCCACTCCACAGGGTCGGCATTGTAGTTGATCACCAACGAACTGCCGCCCTCATAGGTTACTCGCACCACATTGGGCAATACGTACTCATGACCGATAATATAGCGGTCTCTGACGTCACCCAGTTCCTTCACCACAATGTTGTACTCCTCGACAACCTTCGGTAACCATTGTTCATAGTGGGAGCTAAACAAAATGTTGTACTGCGTCTCCTGGAGCAGACCAGGTTCTTGATAGGTCAGCTCAAAACACGGCAGAGCGCCGTACTCTAACATCCGTAAGAACTCCAGCTCAGGATCGCTCCTCAGGTTACCCGGATAGGCGCTGTAGGGCACGAACCCGTGGAGGACGATCTGGTAGAATGGAATCGACACATCCACAAAGTCATAGGAGCTTTGGTATAGTGGTACGTTGGTGATCGCGTCCACATGGTTAATAGCGTAGATGTTTCCGCCGTCGGAAATGGCAGCACCCATAGTCTCCCGAGCATAGTCCGCCATCTTGAGTAAATACTCGGCAAACTGTTGTCGGGTCAACGGTTTATCGAAGTTCCGGTCCGTGAGAACCACGCTACCCAAATATCTAAATTGAATGCCGTGAACACCAAGCCCTGCTAGTTTCGTAATATCCGGTTTTGCGTAATGCTCCCACGCGAACACTGGATTCAACAGGTACCTGCTTCCACTGTTCATGGGCAGTTTGTTGGGCAGACGTACAATGTCTCGCCGGTTACTGAATCCACCATTCTCGCTCCTAGCATCAAGGTAGTTGTCCTCCAGGAACAGGCGGCAACCTCGCTCAAAGAGAAAGTTGGCAAGATCCGTTAGGCCCGCCGCTCCGCCCAGCTCCTTGGCTACAGGCAAGCGCTTCGGATAGGCACCATCATATCCATAGAGATTCCATCCGTAAAAGATGACATCGATGTTTTCCACACCGGCATCCTGCAGTGCGGTGACAATCTCCTTCACCTGTTCAAAGGTGGTCATGGCAATGAACTCCCGGAACAATACCTCGGTACGACTAAGACCACCGAAAATACGCAACTGCAAAGCCGGCCGGCGCACATCTTCCTTCGGCTGAATGTTGTGCTCTTCAATCAAGTGATCGCGGTATGCGGTAGCCATACCAACGTAATTGGCATCCTCGTTAGCCAGCAAATAGTACCGCACCTGCTTCGGACCACTCATAATCTCTTCTTCTACGGTAGCTACGTAAACACCCCAGCGGATCATGGCTTCGTATTCCCGCCGGATAATGAAGCTGGCACCGATTCTGTTCAATCGCACCGTATACCCCGCGGGTCCCGCCATAATTGAGGAGTTGTACTCACCTTGCGTTACCACACCGAGGTAGGCCGCATTCTCCGCGGTCTTGGCCAACCCGAAGACCGGCATGACCACCTGGCTTCGCTTGGTCAGCAACTGTTCCACCGTTGTCCGGAACTCGAACTTATCCTGACCGTAGATTGCTTCGTTAAACCCTCGAGAGTAGTCAGGAGGATTTGGCCGGAAGTAAGCTAGAGCACCACTACCGTCAGGGATGAATAGGTACCCCTCTTCATCGGGCCACGCGGCACCAAAGAAGGGCGTAAGCTCAATCCGGACCGCATAGTAATCGTTAGATTCCACCAAGGTTGCCGGATCAAAGGTAACCTCGAAGTAGTCATCACCAATGGTAAAGTCTAGGGCTAAAGCGATGCCCAAGTCAGCTTTAAGATTGTAGTGAACCCGCACCCCGTTTGGGATCTGTTCGTAATCGATGATGGCATTCTGGGAATACGGGTTAGTCTGCCGCGGGTTCCGTTTCTTTTCATCTACATAGTGCAAGATGAAGTTGGAGTTGATATGGCCTTCCCACAACTCCGTCATGGTGTACTGGGGGTTAGATTCCGGAGAAGTACGCCAAAGCATACCGTTCCTCTTGTCATAAACGATAAACTTGGCAGTCTCCATATCAACATAGAGCTCAAGATTTCTACTGGATGCCGCCTGAACATACTCAGGCGGAACCCCTTCCGGTCGGGACGATGCTCCTACGATGCCAATCGCCCCCAAGATTATAACAGCCAGCATGAACAAGATTAGGTTGCCTTTCCTCACGCTATTAACCTCCTCCAACCAGAGCCGTTCGATAAATATCTGAACTTCGTGGATATCTGCTTATCGGATCGAAATCTCGATAATGACCTCCTTGATGAAATCCACCATCTGGTTGATTAGTCCAAACACCAGGGCTGCGCCACCCACGAAGAAAGCCATACAAATAATGGACATGATGGAAATACCGATGGTGCGTTTCCAATTGTAGTTGTGCATGACCCTTACCATGTTTAGGAACATCATAACCATGGCAAAGTTCATGATAGAAAGAATCGAAGCGTACAGCCCTGCCTCATGGGCACAGCAGATATGGCTGAAAATGGTCAACAGAGGTACTACGATTATATAAGGAACAATACATATCGATGAACCGATAAACACGTCTTTTAGAGATGCTTCACTACCAGCAATGGCGGTAACGGCCCAGTTGGCAAACACCCACACTCCGAAGGGCAGAAGCATCCTACCCAATTCCACCAGTTCATGCACTTTAGCCGGATCCACCGATTGAAGTGGGAAGTGGGTGAACTTCAACGTAAAGAAGCGTGCGGCAAGGAACAAGAACAGTAAGATCAAGCTCGCCGTTAGACTAACCTCTTGCTTTGCACGCAGGAAGCCCTCACCGGGATGGAACATACACATGTAAATCAGCTTGATCGCTCGACCAAACTTGCCTGTCTCTTCGTCGGGCTTCGACAACAACCAGCGCATAGCCCGCACAAGCAATGACACTAGGATAAAGAGAACGATGACTCCGATGATAAGCCAGCCGAAGTTCTCCCGTAGCAAGATAAGCCGTTTCTCAGAGAAGGACTTACTGTATCCTGCCTTATCATTACCAAGCTCATAGTATTTCATAGCCAGGTCGTAGTTCTCCTGACGATGATACACCTTACCCATACCAACGTAACCCATGGTATAGTTGCTGTTCAGTTCGATTACCTGCTGCCAGGGAATCGCCGCCTCTTCATAGCGGCCTTCGTAATACAACTGAGTTGCCAAATGTACAAGATTCGCAAACTCCGTAGGTCTGAAGATCTGGATACGGGCCCGATCTTTGTCAAGGATATATAGGAGTCCGTTGGAGTCCACGTCGATACTGGCGGCATTACTTACAAAGCCCTTGCCTTCGCCCTTGTTACCGAAGACCAGCAGCAAATTCCCATCCTGGTCGTACTGGTAGACCTTACTGGACGAAGAGTCCAAAGCAGAGATTACGCCATACTGGTTCACTGTCAGATCGATGAACCGCGGCATCACCCACTGCCAGCCCTGTCGGACCCTTTCTCCATAAAAGCCGGCGGGATAAACGTTCACCCCTACAGGACTTAACCGCTTGATTTGATTGGTGGTCTCATAGATGGTAGTGGTGTAGAAGAAGCCGTCATCCCGCAAGAAAATATTGGAGTGGGGCGGTGGCAGGTCACGGGCAAACCTCTCTTTTTGCGCTTCGGTAGCAAAGAGCCGGATCAATAGACGTCTCAAGCTCCACCCCACAGGGTTATGGGCAAAGAATTCTACGAAATTGCCTTGCTGGTCGAGAACGACAATGCCTCGGTAGTCGTTGCTGTTGATCACGTAGACTTTGCCCGTACTATCCACGGTCAGCTTGGTCGGACGATACTGAAAATCCTCACCGAGGAGTTCGTGCTGCGGCCGACCCAAGACTAAGGTAACCTCTCCTTCGGGATTGAACCTTACAACGCGGGCATTCTGGGTATCAGCTACCCAGACGTTGCCTTCTTCATCCACATGGACGCCCTCAGGTCTGTTCAGCCGACCTTCACCGAAGGACTGGCCATAGGTCGCCAGGACATTGCCCTGGAGATCCAGTTTGACAATCCTATTATTCAAGGTGTCAACGACATAGATATTATCATGCTTGTCGATGAACAGGTCCACCGGATTGTCAAGGCCTACATCCCGGATCTCCCGCTCATAGACATAACCTAAGGGAGAGGGCACGCGGATATTCGGCGATTCCGGATCTAAGACGTAGCCGATCTGAAACGCTGCTCCCATCGCCGTAAAACAGCCGATTGTAATGAGCACCGTCATTAAGACATAACCTAGCTTTCTCATCCTTCGACACCTCTTCATTTTCTTATCTGGCAATCGATCCATTGCCCGCGCAAATAAGGAGGTCTAAGTAACCACTTGGAATTAGCGACTCCAACCTCTACTACCACCCATGACATCCTTGACCAAATCTGGTTCCAGGACACAAAACCTTTATAAGTTTCTTTGAGTTATTCGTCGCGTCCTGCATCAAATCCTTCCTTCTGCATCAAAAAATGCAGCATCTACAGGTTTTCCCATCATTTCGGACGACGCGGGCTTGATACAACGTTTTAACAGACGTCTTTTCACCCCTTCCCTCGGAGCAACGGATTACCAGGGAATCCGCCTGATTACAGGCGCGGGCGGCAAAGAATCTCTTTGACCTTGGTCTCGAATACGGCAGTAGAATGGGCAGGCCTGACCACGCAAGCCGTGTCGGCACCCCTACTTTTGCCTGCCACGGCAATCACATCCTCCCCATAGGGCACAAGACCCGCGTCAAGGGCCATCATGCTAACCTCCACACAAACCTTTACACCCTGCCCAAACATTCGCAAAGTATTGGCGATAATCTCCGGCGGATAAAGTCCGCCAAATTCATAGCGAAGACCCCGGTTAATCCCTGCCAGCAGGTGGGTGGTGGTAAGCAACTTCACCCCTTTACTAGCCAATTCCTCCCGTACCTCCGCCGACATCTCGTCCACCCCAGGGCCGCGGAAACCCACGTGGTGGGTAACGCAGACGATATTCAGATTATCAACGTCGAAATCTGCCAAGAGTTGACGGATGGTATTGCCCTCATTCGAGGCTACCACCAGATGCCGGATGTTGCGGGCAACTGCCTCCCTGCAAGCTATTTCCAGTGTGGCTTGTGTGTTCTCCGGTCCCGGATTATCCCAAAACATGCCAACCCCTCCTTACTCTAGACATTTCGCGATAGACTGCTATGCCAATTCCAAGCGCACCCGTCCAAGCCCCACCGGCGTAAATTTGTACTCGTCGGTCCAGTTCCTACGATCCACAAAGGTACCAGGGCCAACAGATTTCAGCTCGACCCCAACATGATGATGGGGACCCAGGAGATTCCGTAGGTTGTTCGTCACGATGACTTCAATCCGATTGGTCCCGGCCCGCAGGGTTTGACCCAAATCAAAGCTCCGGGGACCGAATATGAGTTTCCCCAGATGCTCACCGTTAACCACTAGCTCTGCGACCGTGGCGGCAAACCCATCAAAGACTAGACGGGCTCGCCGGGGCACTTGGGCAAGTTCCACCGTTGTACTCAGCCGAACCTTCCCAGCGTAGAAGGGATAACCCTGCTTCGTAATATCCATCGGCTGCAAACCTTGGGGCTCCTTCACAATCACGAACCGCCCTTCCCGCTGCTTTAGGGCGAAATCACCAATCACAAAGACTGCGTCGATCTCCGTAGATGGCACCCTGGAGGGACGGGAAGGATCTAAAGGCTCAGGGATGTAACCGGAATGCCAGTTGAAATACAGCTCGTTCAGACCTTCGGGATCCCGGTACACCCCATAGTACTCCAATACATTCTCACCCTCCTGCACTAGATAGGTCACATCTTTCTTGCGGAGGGATGGATCCAGCCAATACCCGTCATCGTTGGTGAAAACTCGCCGCCCGTTCAGGAACACACTATACGCGCTGGGGCTCTCCATGGCCAAAGCCACCCTGGATGGCAATTGTTCCACCTGGAACACCTGACGGATGCCGAATGGAAATTCTCCCTGAGTCTTACCCAGCTGGTACAATTCCCCAAGGGCAAAGAGAACAAACATCGGCTCGCTCCACTGGCCGTTACCAACCCGGTACTGGCAGAAGTCCAGGCACAGGGCGTTGGGAGCCAGGCGCTCAAAGGACCATGGTTCATCGAGCTCCAATACCCTGCGGGGAATGAACTCCTTGCGAGTTCGATAGACGAACCCATAGCGTTGGGGCTCGGCAGTAGCCAAGAGCAAAAGGGAACCCGCCGGGGCAAAGTTCCAGATAAAGCTCTCGGTCACGGAATTGTCATTGTCCAACTGATACAGCTGCCCCGACTCACTGTCCAGACGCAACAGATGTTTCTTACCAGGCAGCTGCAAATGGACTGGTCCACCCTGGTCCCGACTGGTATTGGCAAAGAACCAGATCTCGTCGCCATTGTCCAGACGACGGTGCTGGTACCAGATGGCCTGGCGAAGTTCCTCCTTGGGAGCCTGCAATCGGACCCGTTCCTGCAAGTGACCTTCCAGCACTGCCGTCAATTGCTCCATGGCAATCCACTCTTGGTCCACCAACAGATCCGACGGTCGGCCGTCAACTAGACTTGGCACCTGATCCACGAAGAGCACAACGCCGCCCTCTTGGGCGAACCGGGTCAACAGTTCCAATGTACTGGAACGTATGGTCAGCATAGGCGGTGCCACCACCACACCGTAATCCTGCATACCTACTTGGAAGCGGCCATCGACTACCTTACCATACTTGGCGATGAGCCCCTCATCCCCTAGATCAAAATCGATCTGTTGACGGAGAAGCTGCTCGATAATCTCCACAAAGTCCTTGTAATATTCCTCGACCCGCTGGCCTGCCCCCGGCGTATAAAGCGTCCACGCAGTCTCAATGGGGTGCAGCAGCAGCACCTCCGTTACCCGCCGACCACAGGATAACACATAGGAAGTTCGCGACAGATAATCGGATAGACCTCGCATATCGGGCCAGTATGGCTGCTGGAAGAAAATGTTCGGCGGATAATCCCGTTTGCGACAACCCCGGAAACTGTACAGGGACAAATGGGGGTTCACCAGGTTGATACCATGGACAAAGTGCCAGTCCGCGATCCATTTCATGTCTTCCATGGACATATTCTGGCCGCTAACCCCAAACATCTCAGAAAGCACCCGTTTTTTGCCCAACTGGTGCGCCACACTGCTACATTGCTTGGCCGTAATATCATTGTTGATGTTGCGCGCCAGATGGTCAATGCCCGGAACATGCATATACTCGTAATGGGGCATGGCACTGCAGATCCATTCCATCTGACTGACAAAGGTCTCTTCCGCCATATAATGGCCGGTCAGTTTCAACTTATGAGTCTCGCACCACTGATAGACCCGTTTGGAGAAATTCTCCACGAAACACTCGGTCAGCAACTTCCAAAAATCGTAGCGGATTCTCTGGTAGTCACCTAAATCGAAAAACAGGGACAAGAAATGATCAGTAAGATCATATCCATATTTCTCCTGAAACCACTGGGGAAAGGCGGGAGTCCACTGATAGCTCTGGCGCGGCGCATGATTCCGATAGTGACAGGCCGGCTCGTCCGTAAAAAAGCCGGGAACCGCCCCACCAAAGTCCTCTTGTAGATACTGCTTATAACGCTCATATGTAGACTCCAAAAAGGCATCAGTAACGACTGGATCCAACAAATCGGGGTAACAATAACCGTTGAACCAACGGTGACCGATGGGACAAGTCCGCTGATATACATACAGCACTGTAAATCCATCAGCCTTGGCTACATCCGCCTCTTCCAAGGAAATCTCCTCAATGTTCCGAGGCTGATCCCCATCCAAGGTACACCGGTACACCCGGTAAATCTCCACCAAGTCCTCAGGGTCAGCAATCTCATCAATGGCCAAGACCAGATTCTTCATCCGATACCGCTCACCTAGGGCAGGTACCGCTCCCCCACCAAATCCACTGGGCCAACGATCTTCATCGTAAAGCCAAGCACTCATTCCCCGCTTTTTGGCTTCTTCCACGCAGACCTTGACCAGATGCATCCATTCCTCCGTCAGGTACGGAGTGCGCAGTCCAATGCGGGAGTGCATGAAAAACCCACCCCACCCCTGCTCGTCCATCATGGCAATCTGTCGGATCAGCTCTTCCTCCTGTAGATCATCGTTCCAGGACCAAAAGGGCACCGGCCTGAACTCCTTCGGTGGCACAGCAAAATCTTTCACCTGAAAACCCATACTCCTTGGTGAGGCAGAGCTACCCTGGTCTTTCCAGAAGCTCTGCCGCCCTCGCTCCTTTCGTGGCTTATTGGACTTCGTTCTTTTTCCCATACCTGATCACAGCATAAACCGGCAAGGAATTACCGAAGACATGACAGTGAATCCCTCGCCCCCTGTGCCAGGATCAACTCGCCCGTTTATAGCACATCGGTTTTCTCTTGCTATTGGTATATTCGTGCTAAAGTGAGACTTCCCTGCCTGTTCTTTGGGACCGAAGGGTTTTCCTGCGCAGGTTGTGGCTAGTCTCGATCACCCGCAGGGTACCGGTCTTGGCCCGCAACACGATGGAATGGGTCACCGCCCGAGCGCCGTAATAGCGCACCCCATGAAGAATATCCCCATCGGTAATACCGGTGGCACAAAACACCAGATCCTCCCCACAAATCAACTGTTCGGTGGTAAGCACCGGAAGCCGGGCTCCGGTCCAGGGGACCTCCTCCTCGGCCAACGGCCAGGGTTGCACCTGGATTTCCCCCTCCAGACATTTCAAAGCCGCCGCGGTAACCACCGCCTCCATGGCCCCACCGATCCCGTAAAGGGCATCGACACCGGTGTATTCCAAGGCCGCAGCCAATCCTGCGGCCACATCACCGTCGGAAATGAGTTTGATCCGGACACCGGTTTGGAGTACCTCGTTGATTAACGGTTGGTTTCGGGGACGATCCAGCACTGCCACAGTCAAATGCTTCAGTTTTCGGCGCAACACCCGGGCAATGATTCGCAAATTGTCACGGATAGACAAAGACAAATCAATATGTCCCCGGGCCTTGGGACCCACAGCAAGCTTCAGCACATATTTAGTTGGAATATTGTGAAAACTACCCCGCCGGGCCACCACTAAAACCGAGAGGGCGTTAGGCAAACCCAAAGCCACTAGCCGACTGCCATCGATGGGAAGAGGCACCACGTCCAACTTGGGCCCCACTCCCCTACCCACGGCAGTACCGTAATCCAGCAAAGGAGCAAACTCCGGTTTGCCCTGGGGATGCTTGATCACGCCATCAATATTTACCAGCGAGAACATCCCCAGCATCCCATCAACAGCCGCCCTCGCCGCCGCTTCCGCGGTTCCTTTACCCATAAAGGAGGCGGCCCGGAGGGCTGCCGCCTCAGTAACCCGTACGAAGTCCATCAACAGTTCCCGCTCTACAGCAGTACCTGTTTCCAGCATGCCGAACCCCTTTCCCCATGAACGCTACAGGCACATCAAACAGCAGGCAAGTCCATTCAATCCTTCGTACAAATGCACTACCAAGCGTTGACAAACGGGACAGCGATAAAGTCCAAATCGGTCGGAACAATGCTCGCAAACAGCAACGGTGTCCCGACCATCACTAACTAGATTAAGAGTACTGTTGGAATAAATATGGCCGCAGACCATACAAGGACGCTCCTGAATGACCTTCTTCAGACCCAGATTGACCGTAGAGTGTTCCCTCGGAGAAGCAGGCATACTATCCCTCCAAAATAATATGTACTGGTGAAGTCCGCCCACGCTAACCGAGGTTGCGTGCCGTCAAAGCACTCTCGAAAAGTGCCGGAGGGACCGAGCGAGGACTCACAGATTCATTGTATGTAAATAAAGCTTGTCCTGTCAATTTATCGTGAAAGGACAGAGCTTTTATGTACAATATTCGATTTATCCGTTAAACAATCCCTATGCTCTTCCCCATCTTCTCGGCAAAGCCCCCGTCAGCAAAGGATAAACCTAGACTTCGATACAGATAGATAATACAAAACGAATCACCTAGGACGCAGGGATCTTCATTCTTGTATCTAAATAGATACACATCACCCAAGGGTTACCAATAAGAAAAGAAGTGAGGCAGGAACACTATGAGTGAAATACGATGGTTCGATGTGGAAAGTTGGGGCGTGGAAGGCAAGGGCTGGCAAGATACCAAGGCCTATTATGACCGGTTGCCCGCCAAGGCCGAGGGAGTGGTCCGGCAACCCGTATGGGAACTCAGTCGCCATTCAGCAGGGATGGTGGTCCGGTTTCGCACCGATGCCACCACCGTCCGGGTCCGCTGGGGGTTAACATCCGCTAATTTGGCCTTAGCCCACATGCCAAGTACCGGAGTCAGTGGCGTCGATCTGTACGCGCGGGATCACGAGGGTAAGTGGCGTTGGGTAGGTGTGGGAATTCCCACGGGCCAAAATGCAGAAGCGGTCATCATCCAAGGCCTGGAACCGGTGTCCCGAGAGTTCATGCTCTACCTCCCCCTGTACAACGGCGTACACCGGGTGGAGATCGGGGTGAACGAAGAGGCTAGCTTCACGCCTTTAGCCCCTCGGGAGGACAAACCCATTGTCTTTTATGGAACCTCTATCACCCACGGGGCCTCCGCCTCCCGGCCCGGCATGCATCATGTGGGAATTCTGGGCCGCCGTCTGGACGTACCGGTAATCAACCTGGGGTTCTCGGGTAACGGCATCATGGAACCAGAAGTAGCTGCACTCCTTGCGGAGCTGGATCCGCGGGTCTACGTCATTGATTGTCTTCCGAACATGAGTGAACAGCTGGTCCGGGAACGGACAGTCCCTTTGGTACAGACCCTGCGGGCGGCCCGTCCCACCACACCCATCGTATTGGTGGAAGACCGGAGTCTCGCCAATAGCTACTTCCGTCCCGACGTACAACGGGCTCACCAAGGACGGCGGGCAGCCCTTAGGGCCGCCTTCGAACAACTCCAACAAGCAGGGATGCAGGACCTGTACTATGTCCCCGGGGAGGAACTCTTCGGCACCGACGGGGAAGGCACCGTGGACAGTTCCCATCCCACGGACCTAGGTTTTATGCGCATGGCCGCGGCCTTAGAACCAGTCCTGAAACCTCTTTTGTAATCGCGACCACACCCCAGGACAGAAGATCCTGTCCTGGGGTGTTCTTCTGCTATTCGTTCCTCAGGACTGTTAAAGGTTTTTCCCGCAGCACATCCACAATGGACAAGAAGCCGATGGCCGCAGCAAGCACGATCACGCCGCCCCCGACCCCAAAGGAGAACAACCCATCAAATCGGTAGTACCCCGAAAGCAACTTTGTCGTCAGCACCCAAGTCACCAAGTGGGCGGTACCGATACCAAGTAGGGCTGCCAGTAGACCCGTCAGTCCGCTTTCGGCCAAATACTGGAACAGAAGCGTGCGGGTGTCGCCACCGAGACAACGGATCACCGCGATCTCCCTTCGTCTTTCCATCTTATACAACAGTATCGAACCAGCCAGGATCACAAACCCCGTTACGATACTAAACAGTCCCAGAAACTGAACAAAAGTGGTAACGGCACTGAAGATCCGGTAGAAGATATCCAATAACTGCCCCACATCAAGGATCAGGGCTATCTTGGGAAAGGCAAACCGGAGGTCATTGACCACTTCCGCCGCCCCGTCGGGGCTACGGGCCATGAATAGGCTTTCCACCTCCGCATCGGTCTGCCCAATCAACGCCTTATTTACATAAGCCCCCTGTCCGAAGCTCACACCGATTCCCACACCCTCTGCAGACTCTTCCACACCCACCACCACACACCGCACCGTGGTGGTACCTAGTTCCAGGAGCAATTCATCCCCTAGTTCAATGCCGTATCTTTGGGCGATTTCCAGCCTTAGCACAACCTCCTCCACGGCGTCTTCTCCCAAATCCCTTCCGGCCACAATGTGGCGGGAAAAATAGGAATCCGCTGGATCTACCCCCAGAAGACTCAGGATGAATGACGATTGTACTGGCTCCACCCCTGTCGCAGCTTCCTTGCTTACCCGGGCCCGCGCCCGTACGGAGGCGATCTCCACATACTGCTCCACCCCGGGGTGTTCCTGGAGGAATTCCACAAGGCTATCGGTATCTTCCCCGGGGACCCCCGCGATGACAATATTGTACGCTCTGGCATCCTGGAGGGTCTCCTCCAAAAGACCAATGACATTCTGCTGGAGGAACAACACAACGGAAACGGCACCCAATCCGATGGTAAGCACACAAATGGAAGCCACCAAACGGCCTCCCTGGCTTTGCAAGCTGCTTTTCACCAGCAGCCCACTGCGTCCCCAAAAGATGGGCAGGGAAGCCACAAGCCTAATGAGCCCGCGAATCATCAGCCACAGGATCCCCGTCAGGATCAACATCGCAAAGACAAACCCCAGGCCCAGGCGCAGCGAGGAAACCAAATAGGAGACCACCAAACCAAAGAAGAAGGCCAATAGTAGTACTGTGCCTCCTTGTTGCCAGCGACTCCTCTTCCCATCGGAAAGCTGTTCCTCACCCTTCAAAATGGGCAAAGGACGGGCATAGGCTCCCCGTACCACCGGCAATAGGGAGAAAACCAAAGTAACCGACAAACCCAAGAGGGCGGACACGAATACCACCGGCAAGGTTACAGAGAATTCCGGCCGGATGGGCAGCACCCCCAAAAGATCAGGCAGCAATTGTACCACGATGGCACCGAGGAAAAGGCCAAGCCCTGTACCAATCAAGCCCAAAAGCAGAACCTGGGTGAGAAAGTAGGCGATCACCTGGCCGGTCCTCCCCCCCACGGACTTCATAATCGCCAACTCTGGCAGCCGTTGGCGCATCATAACCTGGGCAGCACTGGCGACACCCAATCCCCCAAGCAGGAGGGAAATCATAGCGACGACCAGAACAAAGCTGTTGACCCGAGTGGCCGCCTCCTCAAAGCGTGCAAAATAGTCTAGATAGGTCTGCACCCTACTATAGGGAAACACCTCTCTTAGCCAATTGGCCACCGCCTCCAGATCGGCGTCCGATTCCAGTTTGAATAACAGGCGCATGGGCTGCTCCTGATCCACAAGGGTCTCCCTTTCTAGGGGCACCAAGACTGTACCGAACAGCCCCGCGCCCTGCGGATTGGGCTGTTCCAAGAGGATATCACCAACGGTATAAACCCTCTGGCCCAACCAGATCTGATCCCCGACGTCCGCATTCAACGCAGCTTGGGTGGCCTGGCAGATCACCGCTTTACCGTCTCTAAGGGCCGCCGCCAAACCGGAGTGGTATTGTAGGACCAGCTCACCATACAGGGGATAGACTTCCGGGTCTACCCCTTGGATCTCCACCAGCATGGTCTTCCGTTTCTCCGGATGAAAGGCCACCTGGTTGTCTGTGGTGACGATGGTGTACGTAAGGCCTTCCGCTCCGGCCAGCTGTTGCAGCTGTTCGGTAGACAACCGGCGGGTGGTAACCACCAGATCGCCTCCGGTGATCATCTGCCCATTGCTCCGATAGTACTCAATAATCGAACGGCCAAAGATCTGCACCGCAGCCACCGAGGAGACTCCAACGGCCACACAAAGGATCACCACCAGGGCTCTTTGCTTCTGGTAGAAAAACTCCTTGGGAAATTTCCGCAAGGCGTAGAGGATCAGCGTCACTTAAGCTACCTCCTTAACCAGGACACCATCTTCGATCCGCAGGATGTAATCGGCCCGTTCGGCTAGGTTCAGATCATGGGTGACCACCACCAAAGTACGTCCTGCCTCCCGGCAACTGTCAAACAACAGGTCTGCAACTTGTTGGCTGGACTTGCGATCAAGATTACCCGTGGGCTCGTCGGCCAAGATGATGGGCGGGTCACAGGCCAGGGCCCGAGCGAGGGCCACCCGCTGCTGTTCTCCTCCGGACATCTGTCCCGGCAGATGGTCCTTGCGGGCCCCAAGGCCCACCGCCTCCAGAAGCTCCCGCACCCGGCGATCCCTGTGCTTCAATTTGTTGTTCAAAATCAGGGCCAATTCAATATTCTCGTACGCGCTAAGACGCGGGATCAGGTTGTAGTTTTGAAACACAACCCCGAGGAACTGACCCCGGATCGTAGCCAGTTTTTTCTCCGGAAGCTTCGTAATCCTGATATCCCCCAGCCAGACTTCTCCGCCGGTGGGTCGATCAAGACCGGCCATGATGCCCAGAAGTGTACTTTTTCCACTGCCCGAAGGACCAACAATGGCAACCACCTCTCCACTGCTGATTTCCCAATTCACGTCCTTCAGGATGGTAATGGTCTCATCGCCCATGGTGAAGTCCTTGCGGACCTTTTCGAGCCTGATTCTTCCCCGTTCCACTTTCTTTGGCCTCCTCATCCACCGCCCTCTCTCCCAAGGAAGGCAAGGGTGTAGGTACAGCTGCTCAATCGCTGTCTTGCTCAGCCACACCTACACTAGAGTCTTCCCTTACACGATAGGTCTGTTCCGGAAAAAGCGAATGACCCTTTACAAAAAGCAGGTTGGCTGAAGGAAAAAAGGCGGGATCGTACAACACAGACCATCAAGTAAGGGGACCGAAGTCCCCTTACCGATTATTTGCTTAAGTAATCCAAACCCTTCTGCAACATAGCTTGGGACATGAGCCCCACCTCGGCACTACACATCCCGTCCACCGGTGTTCCTTCGTCAAGACAGGTGAGGAAATACTCCACCGCTTTGGCCCTGCCCGGAGGCAAGGGTTCGGGATCAATAATCTCCGGTGTCTTCGCCCCTGGTTTGTACCAGTGGATCTTATCCCCCACCACCTTCAAAGTACCCTCACTACCGTAAAATACGGGGTTTTCCTTCGGCACGGGACCGATCTGGGTCCAGGTTCCTTCACAAAGGCCGATGGCTTTGGGATACTTTAGGATTAAGATACCATTGTCGTCCGTTTCAATGTAATCTTTAGCCAACCGACCCGCCACCGCCAGGCATTCCGGGGCTTCGCCCAAGACCCAAGCGCAGATAGCGGCACCATAACCACAAAAGTCCATGTAGGCACCGGCACCGTTTTTCTCCGGGTCGTAGAGCCAGTTGTAAAAGGCGGGAGAACAACCGATCTCCTTGGGCCCCGCATGACCCACGCGGAAGGAGATCTGCACCACCTGTCCGATCTTTTGAGCCTTCGCCATTTCCATGGCCCGGTGAATTGCGGGAACCCAGTTGGTCCACCAGTTGACCATCAGCTGCACCGAAGCCTGCTTGCAAGCATCATACATTCGCTGGGCCTGCTCATAGGTAGCCGCCATGGGTTTTTCCAAGATGCAATGGATCCCCCGAGCGGCAGCGGCTTCCACCACCTCGGTGGCCGCGTTGTTTTCATTGCCCAGCTGGAGGATATCCAACTCTTCCTTTTCCAACATTTCCTGCCAGGAAGTATAGTGTTTTGTGAGTCCGTAGGCAGTAGCCTGCTGCAGCAGCTGCGGATCCGCCTCGGCCACCGCTACCAGTTCCGCTCTGGGATCCGCATTCCATTCCTTAAGTAGTCCCCAGATATGTCCGTGCACCAGACCAACAACACCAACTCTGTACTTGGACATCAACGTACCCTCCTTGTAAATATGTTGTGGACATGCCACAGAACCAAAGTCCGCTCCTTCGACAACCACGAAGTAATTCCACAGAAACATTCTATTGTTCTCGTAAACCCGCCGGTTTCCTTCGGATTTTTACAAGAGCATTGCGCCCAAAAAGAGAATAAGAACCTCAAACTAGAACCTTGGAACAAGGAATCCAAAAGACTCATCCTGGACTTGGAAACAAAGCCAAAAGGCGCCATCGGCCTATACTTTGGCGGGCTCGATCCGGCGGGGGAAAACTCAACCCATTCCTTATCCCGATGCCGGTGACATATTGCCAGACCTTAGGATTCAATGACAAACTGCAAAAAAGCGCCGCGGAGGCCATCGACTTCCCTGACAGTCTCCATACCCCACAGAACAAAGGAATCCTAGGGACACGTTCCCACAGGCAACGATAGGAACTCGCCAAAACCCCCATCGCAGGCCTTTGCGCCACTGGGTCTATTCCCTAGGAACCACCATCGGTGGCAAACCCCAATTTGCAGGGAAGCTCCACCCAATACTGTGGAATTACTATGTGGTTGTCAAAGGGCAACAGTCTGTTGAACCCGGGGCAGGTCCCATTGTTTCGCAATAGTTAGGTTCGTCAAAGACAAATGGTACTCCTTCCCTTGGCAGACCCACGAGGATTCCTCTGGAGGCGGAAAGACCTGGCTATCCTTGGCAGTGACCTTGGAAGTATGCTATCCTAAGACTGACCATAAACCTGGTAAGGGGTGAGTTTCCATGTTCATTGATTTAGTCCGCCGTAATCGGAGTTATCGTCGGTTCGATGAAAACATCAGTGTACCGAAAGAAGCCTTGGAACAGATGATCGAAGCAGCGCGACTATCCCCTTCCGCATCGAACAAACAACCCCTGAAGTATATCTGCTGCAACCAACGGGAGCTCAACAGACAGGTTTTCTCCACCCTGGCTTGGGCGGGGTATCTGACCCACTGGCCAGGGCCCGAAGAGGGCGAACGCCCCGCAGCATATATCGTCATCCTGGGGGATCAGGAGATCTCCACAGACTTCGGTTGTGATCACGGTATCGCGGCCCAGACCATCCTCCTGCAGGCCGTGGAGTTGGGCTATGGTGGCTGTATAATCGGGTCGGTAAAACGCGAGTCCCTCAGGACAATCCTAAATATCCCGGAACGCTACGCGATCTTGCTGGTGTTGGCCCTGGGCAAACCTGTGGAGCAGGTGACCATCACCACCGCCACCGACAGTATTAAGTACTGGCGGGATGAGAACCAAGTGCATCACGTGCCCAAACGGCCTTTAGAGGAGCTTATCCTGGCCAAGTTCGTGGAGGATTGATTAGGGAAAGCCTTCCCAAGCTCTGCAAGCTATGGTATAAATGATGGAAACGCAATGATGCGAAAGGAGGCCGATACCAAAGCATGACGATCATTAACAAGACGGCAAAACTCCTGAAGGACTCCATGAAGGACATCAAAGAACCGGATCTACACAAGGAAGCGGCGTTGCTGAGGTCGGTGGAGTGGCCCGTGACCTGTACCATCGACCGGGGTCTGGAGGGAGCCATCGCCTGTGAAACCAAAATCGGATATGTAAACGGCGCAGAGGGCCGGTTGGTTTATCGCGGCTACGACATCTTCGATCTTGCCGCCTATTCCACTTTTGAAGAAACCGCGTACTTAATCATTCACGGTAAGCTACCTAATGATGCGGAACTGGCGGCTTTCAAGGAAAAACTGGTAACCTATAGGGAACTACCTAGGACCATCCGGACCATCGGTAGCTTGCCGTTGGAGCAATACAGCCCCATGGCCGCCCTAAGCATCGGTATCGACGCCATGCGTACCATTCTGACCGGGGGCACCAGCCCCAAACGGCCCCGTACCCCGGTGGATACCGACGCGGATACGGTGGCAGAAATTGGCGCCAACGGAGAAGAGTTGGAGTACAAGGCCAAGGGTAACACCGAGGACAATCTGGAAATCGCCTACCGCCTGGTGGCGGGCCTGGGCACCATCACCGCCGCCATTGCCCGGATCCGTCAGGGGCGTTTGCCCATCGAGCCGGATCCTGAGTTAGGCTTCGCCGCCAATTTCCTATATATGACCACCGGACAGCGGCCTAGCAAGACTGCCGAGCGTTTGATGGACATTAGTCTCATCCTGCACATGGACCACGGCATGAACGCCTCCACCTTCGCCGCAATGCTGGTGGCCTCTACCCAGTCGGATCTCTTCCACTGTGTAGGGGCGGGGATCGGTGCTTTGAGCGGCCCCTTACATGGCGGTGCCAACGAAGCGGTGGTCCATATGCTAGAGGAGATCGGCGGGCCCGAAAACGTAGAGGACTGGTTCCGCAAAGCCCGGGCCGAAAAGCGGAAAATCATGGGCTTTGGCCATCGGGTTTACAAGACCTATGACCCCCGGGCCCGGGTGCTAAAACCCTTGGCAGAGTTGGTTACCAAGGACAATCCGGAAATCACCCGGCTTTACGAGACTGCCTTGAAACTGGAAGAGGTGGTAATCAAAGAACTAGGCCAAGAGAAAAAGATCTTCCCCAACGTAGACTACTATTCCGGTCTCATCTACAAGGGCCTTGGTTTCGAACCCTGCATGTTCACACCCATCTTCGCGGTCAGCCGGGTAGTAGGCTGGGTGGCCCGTTGTTTGGAGTATTTGGAGAACAATCGGATCTTCCGACCCCGAGCGGTATATTCCGGTCCTGTCGGCAACGAGTACATTCCCCTCGAGGAACGGGAATAAAATGGTCGGCCTTCTTGGCCGACCATTTAGATCATCACTAAAGCATGCTGGCATCAAGGCCTGCAATGGCCGAGAGTATTTCCTCCCGATTGAATCCTTCCGCCTGCAGAGGAGAAAGCACATCCTGCTTCAGTTCTGGAACATAAAAGCGCAGAAGCTTACCCTTACCCCCAAAGGTGTACTCATTCACCGCTGCGGGCACCAGGATCGTGGCTCCCCGATCCACGGGCAGCTGCCCCGCAGACCACATGAGCTCCAGGTTGCCCTCCAGAAGGAAATACAGAACAAAGCGACGCACCGGTTCGGTCCAGGATATCTGTCCCTCACAGGTGAGTTCTTCTACGGCAAAATAAGGATTTGCTCCCCGGATCTGCACCCGTCCGCCGGGCAGGCCATAGCCCAAGCCCGGACTGTCCAGCTTCGGACGCAGACCAAAATCGATGACATCTAGGGCCTTTTCTATATGCAACTCCCTGGGTTTGCCATTGGCATCCACCCGATCCCAATCGTACACCCGATAGGTAACATCGGAGCTTTGTTGGATTTCCGCCAAGGTTACGCCGGGACCCAAGGCATGTACCAGGCCTGGGGGAATGTCAAAGACGTCTCCCGGTTTTACCGACACCTTGCGCAGTGTCTCCGGTACTCTACCGCCGGCGATGGCTTGTCGGAACTCAAAGGAAGTGACCTCTGGTTTCAATCCGTAAACGATCCAGGCACCAGGCTCCGCATCCAAGACATACCAAAGTTCGTGTTTACCCAGGCTACCCTCTTCATGAATCTGGGCATAGTGATCTTGGGGATGCACTTGCACCGAAAGGGTATCCCGGGAAGAGATAAGCTTCAGCAGAAGGGGAAATTGCGCTTCCTGTGAACCCAGGAGTTCTTCAGGGAATTGGGCCACTAATCGGTCCAGGGACTCACCGCGCAAAGGACCATTGGCCACTAAGCTTGCCCCGTGCTCATGGGCAGAGATCTCCCAGCTTTCACCGATGCGGTCTCCGGGCACATCCGGCCGGTACTTGCGTAATCCCGTACCGCCCCAGAGCCGTTCTTGGTATACCGGCTGGAATGTGAAAGGATAAAGCTGTATCAATCGGATTACCTCCCTGAAGTGCCGCGATTGTCTAGATGTCATTATAGCCCATTGGGGAAAACAATAGAAGGATCTTTGCTTTAGAAGCGAATATATATAGTGTGGTACTAGTTGACGCCACCGGAAAGGCGGTGAGACGACTGTCCCCAGGAAACCTCCCGGGGGTTGGGTCGTCTAAGGATAATGAAAATCGGATTTCTCATCAACCCTTCCTCCGGCGGAGGACAGGGTCAAAGGATCTGGGAGAAGATCCGTCCCCTGCTCAAACGGGATCAGCTGAACTACTGTGCCTACAAAACCAGTCGTCCAGGCCAGGTTTCCCGGGTGTGTGCCCAATTGCTGCGGCAAAATGTTGATCGTCTGGCGATCATTGGCGGCGATGGAACCATCAACGAATCGGTCCAAGTCCTTATGACCCAGGACAAAGGAGTACCCATTGCCATCATCCCCGCCGGCACTGGCAACGATCTGGCCCGGACCATCGATGCCACCCTTCAGCCCCAAAGGGCATACCACAATCTACTGCATGGCACCATCACCTCGATGGATGTGATGGAAATCACCGTCACGGACCATGTTCAATACGCCCTAAACTACTTTGGCATCGGCTTAGATGCCTATGTGGCCAGGCTGGTTTATCACTCGCCGCGCCTGCGGAGATTAAGAAGGTTAGGATATCTCCACGCTATTTTGGACTGCTGGAGCTCTTTCGTACCCTTTGATCTGACGGTGGAAGCAGACGGTACCAAGATGGATTTGGAGGGCATCTGGCTCTTCGCCCTTAGTAACCTGCCCTTCTATGCCACCATGCCCGTAAATCCCCATGCAGATTACACCGACGGATCCTTGGAAGTAAACGTGATTCCCCACATGTCCAAACTTGATGTGGCGGCTTTGCTGCTGGAGGCTCGGGCCGGGATTCCGCCCAAGGGTCTGATCCAATCCCAGGCCAGGGAGGTGATCATCCACGGCCGTGGGCCCATCACCGCCCAAATTGACGGTAACCCGGTAGAGTTGCCCCGGACTATTGAGATCCGGAACCTAAAGCAGGCCCTACCGATAATCATGCCTTGAGCTCGGGAGGAATGGCTATGAAGTACGAAATCAGTGGGAAAGTAATGCAGGTGGTCACCCTCACCCTGAATCCCGGGGAGACCGTGGTCACCCAAGCCGGCGGAATGACCTGGATGACCGACAACTTCCACATGGAAACCAACATGGCTGGAGGGTTGTTGGGAGGCTTCAAACGGGCCCTTGCAGGTGAATCCATGTTCCTCACCCGGTACACCTGTTACCGTGATATGGGCCAAATTGCCTTTTCGGCGGGTTTTCCTGGGAACATCATTCCCCTTCACTTGGAACCCGGACAGCAGATGATCTGCCAGAAGGGAGCCTTTTTGTGCAGTGAAGAGTCGGTACAACTAGGCATCCACTTCCGCAAGAAACTGGCCCGGGGACTGTTCGGGGGAGAAGGTTTCATCCTCCAAAGTCTCACCGGACCCGGTTATGCCTTCTTGGAAATCGACGGTGAAGTGATCGAACGGAACCTGGGGCCCAACGAAATCATCAAGGTGGATACGGGACATGTGGCCATGTTCGAACCAACAGTCAGTTTCGATGTGGAACTGGTCAAGGGGTTCACCAACCTGCTTTTCGGCGGCGAATATTTCTTCGCGGTGCTGCGGGGCCCAGGACGCGTGTGGCTCCAGACCATGCCGGTGGTAAACCTGGTTCAGAAGATTCTCCCCTTCATCCCTGATCGGAGTAATTGAGCTTAGGAGGTTGCACAGTTAGAATGATCAAAATTGGTCTTATCGGGTCTTCGGGGCATTATGGGTATGCGCTGGATATCATCGCCCAGGATCCGCAATTACAATTGGTGGGATTTGCCAAGAGCCATCCAGCGGAAAGGATCCCCACCCATCGGGCCTTTCAGGAACATACACAGCTTTTTGCGTCTCCCGAGGAGCTGCTAGATCAAAACCTGGACCTGGTGATCGTAGACAGTGTCTATGGTTTCCACGGCAAGTTCTGCATCCAGGCCGCGGAGCGGAACCTACCCATCTACTGCGAAAAGCCCGTGGCCACAAACCTGGAGGAACTGGCGCAGTTGGAAAGACTGGTCATCGAACGTGGGTTGCCCTTCGGCTGCATGCTGGACACCCGAACCCATCCCTTGGTCCAGCGGGCAAAACAGCTGATCGAACAGGGAACCCTGGGGGAAATTGCTCTGGCCTTCGGACAAAAGTCCTACAAATTTGGCTCCCGCCCCCAATGGTTCAATGACCCGGCTTTATACGGAAGCAGCATCCTATGGGTGGCCATCCACGCCATCGACTGGACGAGGTTCCTCACGGGCAAGGAGTTCTGCCAGGTGGAGGCCCATACCCAACACCTGTTGCCCGAATATCCCAACCTGGACAGCGCTGGCACACTGCATTTCGCCTTTGCTGACGGGGGCAGTGCCATCATATCTTACGACTACCACCGCCACCCCAGGGCAAAAACCCATGGGGACGACCGGATCCGGATCGTAGGCACCAAAGGCACCCTGGAGGCCAGACTCGATGAAAACTATCTCGACATTAGCACAGACCTTACGTTGGAAGAAACGTCGAAGAAAGTCCCTTCCCTGTTCGCCCAGTTTATTAGTTATCTGAGGGGTGAGGGGGCTACACCCATTAAGGCTGAGGATATCTTCGCCACCACCCGTTGGGCCCTTTATGCCCAGCTTTCGGCGGAGCGCCGGGAACCTGTTTCTGACTGAGGCGGGAGCTTGGCTCCCGCTACCGGCATTCCTTACAGAACCCGTACACCTGGAAGGAATGGCCCGTGACGTAAAAGTCCCATTCCTCCTTCAACCTGGCCGCGAGCTCTTCCATGGGACAAAGATCCACCTGGCGAAGCTGGCCACAACGGACACAGACCAGATGATGATGGTGTTCCTGGCCGGTCTGGAGGGCGAATCTGGCCACCCGATCCCCCAGGTACCCCTGTTGCACAATTCCTAATTCACCTAACAACGCAAGGTTCCGGTAGACTGTATCCAAACTCACCTGGGGCAACTGCTGGCTCACCAGAGTTTGGACTTCTTGCGCGGTCAGAGGCCCCGGAGCCTGGCCCAACACTTTCAAGATCTCTTTACGCTGGTCGGTCAGCCGGTACCCCAAAGTCTTTAATCTTGCGTAGGTCTTTTCCAACGCATCCACAGACAAGCACCCCTACCTGCCGGTCCGGCCACTGAAGACCAAGGCCATCAACAACACTACACCGGCCACGATTCCAATGGCACCACCGGCTGCCAGATTGAAAGCAAAGGAAATATACAAACCACCAAAAACGGAAATGACACCAAAAAGGGCGCTAAGTACCAGGGCTTGGCGAAAACTCCTGGCCACCCTCACCGCAGCCCCCGCGGGCAGAACCAAGAGGGCAGAAACCAGAAAAACCCCCACTATTTTCAACGCGGCACCAGTCACCAAAGCTACAATGATACTGAAAGCCAGGTTCAATCCATCCACCGGGACCCCCGCCACCCGGGCCGACTCCTGGTGGAAGGCAATAGCGAAGAGGGAACGGTAGGTAAATAGGACGAAGGCAAGACTGCCCACGGTCAAAGCCACAATGAGCCACAATTCCGCGGTGGTGACGGTGAGAATGCTGCCAAAAAGATACCCCATCACATTGACACCGAAACCCTTGCCTAGCCCTACAAATACAATGCCCAAAGAAAGGGCTACCGCCAAAATCAGCGCGGTGCTAAGCTCTCCGAAAGTGGTATACACCCTGCCTAACCGTTCGATGCCGATGGCGGCCACACAGGCGGCCACTAGGGCCATCCCTAAGGGACTGACACCGAGCAACAAACCCAGAGCCACTCCAGTGAAGGCCACATGACCAATGGTGTTGCCCAAAAAGGGCATCCGGCGCAGGATCAAGAACACCCCCAACACCGGGTAGCTGATCCCCACCAGTATGCCAGCAAGAAGGGCCCTTTGCATAAAAGAGTAACTGAACATCTCAACCAATAAGCTCACAGGTTTCCGTCCTTTGCTGTAGGTTTACCAAGGCCGCTGAACAATGTGGCCACAAGATCCTCGGTAGAAAGCTCCGCGGTGGCACCATCATAAAGCACTCGCCGGTTCAGACACACCACCCGTTTAGCATAGCGGAGCAGTTGATTTAGATCATGGCCACTCATGAGGATGGTAATACCCCGCTTTTGGTTCAACCGGGCAAGGAGAGCCATCAGTTCCTCCTGTGCACCGAAGTCCACCCCGGTGGCAGGCTCATCAAGGATGAGCAACTGGGGATCCCGCACCAAAGTGCGGGCAATAAGGACCCGTTGCTTCTGTCCACCGGAAAGATGACCAATGGGCCGTTGGCGGAGGGGAAGTAAATGGAGTTCTTCCATCACCTGGGCGACAGCTTTCTCGTCTACAGACTTCTTCTGCACCAATCCACTGCGGATTACCTCTTCCACGGTGGCAGGAAACAAGGGATTAAAATGCACGGCATCTTGGGGTAAATAGCCCACATATTTCCCCCGACTCCTTTCCGGTGGCTGGGACAAAAGCCTCACCATCCCCGCCGTGGGCTTTAAAAGCCCCAAGATGATCTTGATCAACGTAGTCTTCCCGGAACCATTGGGTCCCACCAAGCCAACGAATTCCCCCCGTTGGACCTTTAAGCTCACCTCTTCCAACGAGCACAGACCGTTGTAAAAGTGGGTAACCCCTTGCAGCAACAGGACTTCGGACATGTCTATTTACCCCCGGAAAAACCCTTTAGCAGATTGGTGAGGTTATCCCGCATAATCGAAAGATAGGTTCGCTTGCCCAGCTCCGAGGGCATTACCGTACCCAAAGGATGCAATTCCAGGGGGGTAACACCCAGTTCCTGGGCCAAAAGCTCCACCGTCTTCCGCTCTCCCCACGGTTCGTAGAAAACGGCCTTGCATCGCAGCCTGCGAGCCTCGGTGACAATCTCCGCTAGTCTTTTGGCCGAAGGCTGCTCCTCCGCGGAAACACCCATTACCGCCAACTGTACCAGCCCATAGCGCCGGGCCAAATACCCAAAGGCCCCGTGGGACACTAAAAAGGCCTGGCCTTGCCAGGGTTTCAGGGCCTGGACATACTCCTGGTGGAGCCGTTCCAATTCCTGCACATAGCGATCCACCGCTTGCTGGTATCGCGTTCCATTGGCAGGGTCCGCACTGCTCAAAGCCTGCCCGATCCTCTTTACCATCTCCTTGGCGATCAAGGGATCCAGCCAAAGGTGATAGTCCACCTCGTTTCCCTTCTTTTCCGCCAAGCCCTCACCCAAACACACCACCCGCACCGGGTCGATTAGTTTCAAGGAACTCTCCAACCAATACTCCATCCCGAAACCTACGTAAAAAATGAGATCCAGTTCCTGCAAACGGATAATATCCCGGGGACCCAGCTCATAATGATGGGGATCGGTCCCGGGGGGTAGAATCAACTGGACGGAAGCAGGATCCATGATCTGGCAGAGAAAATCGTAAACGGGGAAAATGCTAGCCCCCACTTTTAACGGGCCAGCCAGACAAGGGGTCGATATGAACAAAGACACCACTACCGCCATCACAAGGGTTCTCATGGATGAACATCTCCTTCTCTTAGGATTCGTCACTTATGGATATGACAGAACCCTGGCGAATAAACCGTTGGCTAAATAGGAATATTCCTATCTACAGTGTACAAGTCTGCCCCGGGATGTCAAGATTTATGCAAAACCTCCTTGTTCGGGAAGGCTTAAGAGCATGGAGCTTAGTACCAAAG